>JAYVAQ010000378.1:0-13387 GCA_043750875.1 Rhodanobacteraceae bacterium | reverse complement strand
AAAGACATTGATGCCCTGCTACCGCAGAATTTTGTGCCGGATGAGACGCGTTAGCAGATTCGCTGCGTGTTTTGGGGTGGGGATGGGCGGAGGCTTACGCTTTGATGGCTTATTGCCACACTACAGCGCACCAAACCGCTCGAGTATTTCGCGACACGCGTATTCGTTGCATGTAACGGATGCGCGTACGTGTTATGGCGCGAGCAATTGGCTGCAGCGAAGCGATGATGCGTTGCCGCTGCGCGGCTTTTGATCAGCGTGCTGGGAATCGGGATCCGCACTGCTATCCATTTGCGTCGTACGCGGCCTCTTGGCGCGGCGAATGTTTTTGAGTAAAGCGAAATTGCTGGCGCACACAAAAAACCCGCTGTTATGCGGGGTTTTTTTAACTGCTACTTGAGATGCATACCGGCAGTTGCGGTCATATTGCTTTATGAGGTGGTGCCCGAAGCCGGAATCGAACCGGCATGGTGGTTTTAGCCAACCGGCGGATTTTAAGTCCGCTGCGTCTACCTGTTTCGCCATTCGGGCACGCGGGGCGAAGTCTAGTGCAATTGCGTCCCAAGCTCAAAGGGCAGGGCGCTGATTTCTGAACGTAGATTTAGCTGGCTGTTCTTGCTGCCTGCGCAAGCTTAAATACAGGTTTCGCTCTTTAAAAAAACTTCGTTTCCACTTTGCAATTTGTTCGACTTTTGCGGCTTGCGGCACCGGCAAAAAAATTGTCCAACTCCTGTTGTAGCAATTCAGCGATCCATCACTTGCTTCTCAATTTTTGGCGATTACCAAAAACAAAAACCCCGCGATGCTTTGCGGGGTTTTACGGTTTAGAACTTAACTTTACTAGTCGGAAAGCAAGCTAACGTTATCGACACGGAATGTCGTGATTAACGAGCTATCCATCGTGCTGCGTAAGCGCACCACCACGTTTTTGCCTTTGTGCGCATTAACGTTATAGCTGCGGTTTACATAGGTTGCGGTGCGGTTGACATTGCTCAAGGTGACGAGTGTGGCGAGAACGGTATCGGTCGAAGAATCTACCAACTCGACGATCAATTTGTCATACGCGGTTGTCGTTGTTGCTGACTCGGCTGAGGTGATTTGCGTGCTGAAGCTCAACGTCGAGGTGGTTGCCGTTGCTGGGATCAGCGTTGCTTTGGATGAAACTGCATGCGTTGCGGAGTTGCTGACGCCCAATTTTGCTGACGTTGTGCCGCTTAATGCGCCAGCTTCAGCAGCTAAGGTTAGGTGCGAAGTGCCGGTTGTCGCGGTGCGTGACCACGAGGTATCTGGTGCCGAGTTGGTGCTGGTGGTGATCGTGTCAAAGTTGCCGTTCAACAAACGCTCTGTAGGCGTGACTGTGGTGCAGGTCGCGGTGAATGCTTGACCGGTCACATTTGCACTGGCTACCGTGACGGCGCGGCTGGTTGGGCTGAAGGTGCAGCCGGATTTGCTTGGCGTCAGGGTGTAGCTACCATTGGCAAGGTTGCTAACGCTATACGCGCCCGCAGTGTCAGAACTACCGCTGCTTGCACCGGAACTAACGGTAACACCAGAAACGCCTGCACCTGCGGAGGTGGTAACTGCACCGCTAACGGTGTAGGTCGTTGGCACCACGCCACCGCAACTTGCGAACTTGAAGTTTTGCGCGCGGGTCTGCCAGCTGCCACTTGGGCGATACATACCAACGAACCAGAATGTGCAATCGTCTGCTGGATCAACCGTCATTTGATAGTAGTCGCCCCAACGGCCGGATGTTTCTGCTGCTGCACCGGTTGCAATGGTGGTTTCGGTTTGGGTCATCACGCCCAAAGCATCCGTCGCCAAACGGCCTGAATATGCAAGGCTTGGATAAACGACCGGGGTGGAAGTTTTGGTAACGTTGAAGCCAAAGCCAATGTTGCCTTGTTTGTCGGTTGCCACTGCACCAATTAAGTGATGCGTTGCGCCGTCCGCTGGGCTGTAGGTGCCTTGCTGACGCAATGTCCAGCCTGCGCCGGTATTTTGCAATTCAAACCAACGCAAACCTGCGTCGACGACGGTGCCGGTACGCGCAGCATTTTGGTTGGTCGCAAAGGTGCCCACGATCGATTGATAGGTGCCCAAATTGCGATAGGTAACCGAGTTCATCAGCACTTCGCGAATTGGATCCAATAAAGCAGTAGAACCGGGTTGTGGCACGGATGCGAAGTCTGAGTAATTACGCATCCAGCTGTTGAACTCAGTAATGTTGACGCGCGGCAAGGTTGTGATACTGCTGCTCGCTGGCGTCGTCCAATTCAAATTCAACGCATACAAATCGAGGAAGTCGGTGGTGGTGTTGGCGCTAGCGCCTGCATGCGCTTCATCATCATTGTGGCGTGCCAAAATAATCGGCGCGCCCGCTGGTGGCGGATTTGCCGCACTGCCCATAAATGTGGCGGGCAACAAGGTTTGGAAGCCATAGCCTGACAGTTTTGCCACGGTGGTAAAGCGCTGCGCTGGGCGTGCAGTAATACCAGCCAACATATTTTCGCGATCAAATGCATAAACCTTGGCACCGGTGCCGGATTCATTCACCGCACAAACGTAAGCGTTCGGCCAAACAGTACATTTTGGATAGTCTGGCGTTGAAGGTGTGGCGTAGCCATAAAACTTCCAGCCGCCGCTGACGGGGTTTTCGGTGTTGGAAACATAGGTGCACAAACGATTGTTCGCGCCGCCCATTTCCAATAAGAACCAGCGGTTTGCTAATCGGTCAAAGTGGATAATTGGATCTGAAACCGAGGTGGCGCATGGGTCGCCGGCCGGGGCCAAGGATCTAAACGAGGTTGGGCCTGCCAATTTGACGCCCGTTTTGTCATAAACGGTAAAGTTCGTGCCTATGGACGAGTTGCCGTTGACGCCATACATAACGTAGTTGTTGGAAACTTCAATCACCGGGTCGCCTGGGCTGACGCCAGCGTTGCCGTTATTGATGGTAACGCGTGATTCGCCACGGACTTGTTCGGTGTTGTCGCGCCGACCCTGGGTAACTTCGAACAGCTGTTGGTTGTCGCTCAACAAGTCAGGCGCGGTGATCCAATCTGAAGGCGCGGCTGGGTTTTTGGTATCAAGCGGATAATACTGACGCTTTGCAGCTTCTGTGATCGGGTCACCCGGTTGCCATTGGGCCGCAACCGGCAAATCTCGCAAATCACCATTGAACTCGAAAGGTGTGACCGGTTCGCCGCGCTGGGTATCGTTAGTAATTTCATTCGATTGCGCGTGCGCCATGGACGTTGCGGCTAACGCAAACGTGCAGGCTAAGGTCAGTCTATTCTTCATCGTCATGCTTTTTTCCTAAAGATTAATACTTCAGATTGATGCTGCGAAATGTGTCGCTCGCCGACACGGTTAAGAACTCTGCTAAGTTTTGTTCGGTATGTCTTTTCGGTATGACTATTCGGCGGTTAAATAAGCCTGCCTGCGATACAGGCGAAGCTCGCCACGCTTAGAACTCAGTTCAATTTTGTTTTTTGCCTGGGCAGCGAGTAGTTCTGGCGCGTTCGGTGCTACACCATTCGCGATCCCAGCTAAACGGACCACGCCAGATTTGTTCGGCTCTTCACCTGGCCGTTCGGTAATTTCAACGCTAAATTCAGTTGCAATTAATGCTGAAGTTGATAGCGCCAGCTCAGCCACTTGCGCCGGGCCAAACGAGGCAGTGATGACGCCTGTGCGGGTGTTAAACCGCTGCTGCGCATTCAATGGCGTATCGTTTAACGCAACGTCGATGCTGCCGCTGCCGGTTTGCAGGTCCATCGCCGCTTGCACACCGCGTGCAGCGATGTTGCCGGAGTCGGAACGTACGGTTACCGCGCTGCGCAGGCTGCGAATTTCGACCATGCCGCGCAGTGTTGATACTTCGACGTCATGCATTTCTGGAACAAAGACTACGATGTCTATACGTTGCCCCATTGCCGCTGCAGTTTCGGGCGGTAAAAATGTGGAAATCACGCCAGTCTTTGCATCAAAACGTACGCTGGGCATTGCTTGATCAATTGGTGCTTGGGCAACTGAAGTGACTTCTACAGCGTGCTCAAAGCCGCCAAAGCGCAAACGTACTTCGCCAAAATCATTGTTGATTTTCAATGCTAAACCGGCAGGCAAAATTTCCTTGATGTTGGTACGGGTGGGCTCGGGGGCATATTGCAGATCGGCAGACGCTACAATTTCATTTTTCGTGGCTGCATTGCTAATGGCTGGTTTTGCGGCGCAGCCAGTAAGAGCTGCCAAAATTGCAAGAAGAGCTAATTTTCTATGCGCTCGAAAAATCGGTTTGTTCAAGAAGTTCAACAGTTAGCCCAGTCACAAGTTTGGTTTGGATGTTTTGCCTAGGCAAAAACAACTTGATGCAACTAAAGTCTGAGTCGGAAATGAGACTTAAGTCGCAAAACGGGGCGAAATGTGAATGTTGCGTTCAGGCTAGTCAAGCTGCAGTGCAACAAAAGCTGACCAACTGCGTCATATTTCGACGCTGCTTAATATTTGGTTCAGCTGAACTAAATGTTTCGATTCGTTGCGAGTGCGTGTCGAGCGGTGTTTCCAGCCGCGGCGGTGCCAGTGGCCGCTGGTAGCGTCAGAGTTCCGCTTGCTCAACCTTCAAACGCGCATAGGCCGCAAGCGCCGCGTCGCGTGAAGCTTTCAAATCAACGATTGGCTTTGAATAGGACTTCACGCCGCCCATCAGCCAGGGTTGGTGAATGACTTTGTTCGGCAAGTGCGCCAGCTCTGGCACATAACGGCGCACGTACTCGCCGTTCGGGTCAAATTTTTCGCCCTGAGTTACTGGATTGAAGATACGAAAATACGGTGCCGCATCCGCGCCCGAACCGGCCGACCATTGCCAGCCTTGGGTATTGTTCGCCAAGTCGGCGTCTAATAATGTGTCCCAAAACCAGCGTGCGCCGTGCAGCCAGTGATAGCGCAAATTTTTTGTCAAAAAACTCGCCACAATCATGCGCACACGGTTGTGCATCCAGCCGGTTTGATGAAGCTCGCGCATGCCCGCATCGATGATTGGAATGCCGGTTTGCCCGCTTTGCCAGGCTTTTAATTTGCCATCGTTAGAGTAGCCAACGCTATTGGCCCCAGCGGCAGGTTGCGCCCAGGGAAATGCGGCAAATTTCGCGTTGAGCGGTTGGGTTGATGTATGAGGAAAATGAAACAGCAGCTGATGCGAAAAATCGCGCCAGCCCAATTCGCGTAAGTAAAAGTCACTGTGCGGCTTGATTGCCGCTGAGTGAGCCCGCGGATCATTAGTAAAGCGATAGGCTATTTGATTGACGCTGATTTCGCCAAAGTGCAAGTGCGGCCCGAGACGGCTGGTGCCAATTTGATCTGGACGGTCGCGGCCATGGGTGTAATGTGCCAACGCACCGTCACAAAACACTTCAAGAGCCTCCATCGCTCCAGCTTCGGCCGGGCTAAAGTGCGGCCAAAATCCGGCATCCCAAGCTAATTTGGTGTCTAATTTTGAAGTTAGCTTGAGCTCGGACAAGTGCAGCCCGCTAGGCGGTGAAGCATTCGCAGCATTCGCTTGTAGCAACTGCTTCGGTGCTGGCAGAGGCACGCGGGGTGCCAAGCGTGTCAATGCGTTGCGCCAATACGGCGTAAACACTCTATATGCGTCACCCGCGCCGGTTTTAAAAGCCCAGGGCTCGTTTAACAGATGGCCAGCAAAACTTGTGGCAACCAAACCCTGCGCTTTGAGTTGCGCTTTGATCGCGGTGTCGCGGGCGACGGCATCGGGCTCGTACAAGCGATGCCAAAATACATGGCTTGCAGATACTTCTGCGCACAGTGCGGCCAGTACCTTGGCACTATCGCCGCGTCGTATCAGTAATTTGCCACCCAATTTCTGCAGGCTAAGATCGAGTTTCGCCAAACTTTTGTGCAGCCACGCGGCACTGGCGCCACCAAGCCGCCATTCCTCGTGCTTTTTCTGATCATGTATATACAGCACCGTTATCGCTAAACCGGTGTCCACCGCAGCCATCAGCGCGGCATTGTCATGCAGACGCAGATCGCGGCGCAGCCAAACGATTGCACTCATAAATGTTTCATAGCTTGACGTAGGGCCGGATCGCGGAAAAACCGCCGTCCAAATGCAGGATTTGGCCGGTAATCCAGCGCGCTTGATCGCTTAGCAAAAACGCAGCCGCCTCCGCGCCATCGCTAGCATCACCAAAACAACCCAATGGATACTGCGCGGCAATTTGTCGTTCGGCCGCTTCTGAGCCCAGCATGCGCGCCGTCATCGGGGATCGCATCAGCCCGGGCGCAACGCAATTTACCCGCACACCCAAACCCGCGTAGTCTGCTGCCAGCGCCCTAGTCAGTGCTTCAATTGCGCCCTTCGCCGCCGCAATTGCCGCGTGATTACTTACCCCCATGCCCGCAACCACTGAGGAAAAAAGCACCACTGAACCGCTTTGTTTTGCGTCACTCAAAGCTGCCAAATACGCTTGGGTACAAAAAAATGCACTATCGATATTTGCCGCCATGCAGGCGCGATATTGCTCTTCCTTAGTTCGCGCTAACGGCGCGATCACGGTGGAGCCCGCGCAATGCGCGAAGGCGTCGGGCGGTGCACCAAAGGCTTCGCCCGCTGATTTAAATGCGAGTTGCGCGCCGGCGTGGGTGGCTACATCAGCTTGAATGACGACATCGTCGGCATCGGCTTTAAGGGTTGAGAGATCGCGGCTGACCAAGGCGATACGAACACCGGTGCTGCGAAGCTTTGCCGCCAGCGCCTGCGCGACGCCACCGCGCGCGCCAGTAATGAGAACTGTTTTCATAGCCAATGCTCCAAAAAATTAGCCGCGAAACTAACGCGCGCATCGTTGCATCAAGGTGAAGGAAAGTCTCTGATAATGAAAACTACGCAACCATAGTCGGCGGGCGCTGTGTAAAACCAAGCATTCTTGCGTGGATTTAGGCAGAATGCGCGCCCTCAACCCTGCACGCGAAACCAAATGCCAAAAGACGATCAAATTGAAATGGAAGGCGTCGTTGACGAAACCTTACCGAACACAATGTTTCGGGTAAAACTCGAAAACGGCCACATAATTACAGCCCACATTTCGGGCCGAATGCGCAAAAACTATATCCGAATCTTGACCGGTGACAAGGTCAAAGTAGAGATGACACCTTACGATTTGAGTAAAGGTCGGATTACTTTCCGACATAAATAGATTAAAATCAGCAAGTTACAATATTTTGTTAAAGTTACTTCTCGTTAGGCTCCGCACCTTGTATACTTAGTGAACTTACAAGCCCCCGTTGGAGCAAGCCCATGGCGAATGCCGCAGAAGTTCATGATCTAGACGTTTCCGTTGAGATCGAATTTGCGAAAAATACCTGCCGAAGCGGCACCGACATTTCCGGCGTGGAAACGACGCTTTTGTTGTTGCGCTCTGCGGACGCCACACTAACAACTTTGGATCGTTTGTTTCGCCAGCACGGCATAAGCAGCGGCAAATTCAATATGTTGCTCACCATTGCCGCCTTTAGCGCACAGGACAAGCAGGACGCGCCGAAGCCAGCGCAGATCGCCCGCAAACTTGGCGTACGCCGGCCGACCATCACCGGCCTGTTGGATAATCTAGAAAAAGACGCACTTGTCGAGCGAAAGCCGCACTCTACTGATGGCCGAGCGCTTCGACTTGAATTGACCAAAAAGGGCAAAAAGCTGCTTGATAAGTTGTTGCCAGACTACTGGACCATTTTGGAAACATTGTCGGCACCGCTGAATGCGTCCGAGCGCCGGGGCATGTTGCGAGGCGTTGAGAAAGTCTACAAAGTGCTACCGACGCTGTCGGGTAATGACGACTAATGCGTTCTGGCTGCGGTTGGCTTGATGCAGCTCGCGGAAAATCAGCGCAGCTCACGTCGCAGAATTTTGCCCACGGCCGATTTTGGCAGGCTATCGCGAAATTCGATCACTTTAGGTTGCTTATAAGCGGTCAAGAGTTTTCGACAATGCGCGCGCAAGGTCTCGACGTCTAAGTTCGGATCTTTACGTACCACCACGAGCCGCACCGCTTCGCCGGTTTTTTCATCGGCTATTCCAACGGCCGCAGCTTCTAAAACTCCGGGATGTAGGGCGACAACGTCTTCTATTTCATTGGGATAGACGTTAAATCCCGACACCAAAATCATGTCTTTGCGCCGATCCAACAGGTACAAATAGCCTGCGGCATCGGCCTTGGCAATATCACCAGTACGAAACCAATGGCCTTCGAAAAACGCCTGCTCGGTTTCATCGTCGCGTTGCCAATAGCCTGAGGTTACTTGCAAACCGCGTACGCATAGCTCGCCAGCTTCGCCTAGCGGCACCAAATTGCCCAGTTCATCGCGCAAAGTTACCTCAACACCGGGCATCGCTATTCCAATTGAGCCGACTGGATTAGGTGCATCCCAATAATTTACCGTGATTCCAGCGCTGGTTTCTGACAGGCCATACATTTCAATTACATCGCAGCCCGTCAAGGCTTTCCACCGTTCGGCGGTGCCGCGCCTTAGTGCCGTTCCACCTTGGATACAAAGCTTAAGATGTGCAAAGTCTCGGCGCGCAAAGTCGGGATTGTTTAATAACGCGTCGTAAAGCGTGTTGACCCCAGAAAACAGCGATGGCCGATGCAGATCAAAGGTTTTTACTAGGGCAGGAATATCACGCGGGTTGGTTACTAACGCGCAATGCATACCATGTGCCCACGAATACAGCATATTGGTGTACGCAGCGATGTGATAAAGCGGTAGGCAAATTAAGTTGAGTTCGCGCGTAGGGTCAAAGGCGCGACCTAGCCATTGTTCGCTAGCAGACACGTTAGCCATTAACGCTTGATGTGCGAGTGCCGCACCCTTTGACAAGCCGGTGGTGCCGCCAGTGTATTGCAATTGCGCGGTCGTATTCGGTGTCGCCCGCGAATCTGGGCAGGTCAAATTAGCACCCAATCGGAGCGCTTGTGGCCAGCGCATGGCGCCGTTGATCGCAAATGCCGGGATAAGTTTTTTAACGTACTTCACCGTCAAATCTATCAGCAAAGATTTGGGCCAAGGCAAAACATCTCCCAAACGCGTGGTGATCACGTGTTTGACCGCAGTGCCGCTGATGGCATCGCTTGCGACCGCGCCGAAGTTGTCCAGAACAATAAGAACTTCAGCTCCGGAATCCAGCAGCTGGTGGCGCAGTTCGCGTGCCGTGTAGAGCGGATTTACCAATACCGCGATCAGATCCGCGCGCAAAACGCCGAGTAAGGCGATCGGAAATTGCAGTAAATTCGGCAGCATAATCGCAACACGCGCGCCGCTTTCCAGCGCTAGGCCTGTGCGCAGATAAGCACCAAATTTGCCGCTGTCTTCTGCCAGTTCACGATAACTCAGGTTACGGCCGAGGTTGGTAAAAGCGGGTTTGTCGCGCCAGCGGGCGCACGCTGCAAGCAACATTGCTGGCAAATTTTGCCCGTGAGCAAGGGCTTGTGTTGCAACGTTATCGTAATCAGATTTCGCGAGCGGCGATGTCATGGGGCCGGATGGCGCAGTGTCTACAGTATTGTGTTGCATCGAAAGACCTCAGTTTTGCGCAATGCGATTACAAAAGTATGCCCGAACTTTCGGTGTCTGTAGATTGAAAATCCTGTGATGCCATTTTGCTTCAAAGACTAGTTGGCGGATTGGCACCCTGGCAAATCGGGTCGTTCTCATCCACCTTACGCACAATTCTGCATAGCGCTTGTCTGGCCTCGATAAGCTCAGTCAACGACTCGAGTTCCGTTTTTTCTGTGACTGCTGGCGCTGGCGTAAGTGCCGCTTTTAATGCATCAACAATTGGGCTGGGTGACTCGCCGGTGTTGATTATTTTAAGTTCGTCAATTGAGCCATCGTCATAATAGGTCGGTGCAATACTGCTGGACTTGCCGCCCGTTTTCGCTGGCAATCGGTGAACCGTCCCGAATTGTGGCAGTCGGATTAGTTGGGCTTTGATGTCTGTGCAGCTTGAATCACAGGTGGCGCTCACCACGCGCATTTCCTTGGAAACGCGATACGGCCAACCCAGTGTCCCTGCTTTTGAAGCTTCCGCCGAAGGTGTCTTAGCGCTACTTTCGGTAGGCTCCGCGTCCATTTCCTGAATTTGATCCACACGAATAACCACGTCGGTGGTCGCGTTGCCCGTGCCACAAGCATCAAATTGTGCAAGTGTGTATCGCGTGCTGCCGGGCATTGGAATCCACAACGTCGTTTTAGTAACAGACGTTTCAGTGAGTGTGCCCAAAAACTCGCTGCGCAGAATTTCCGCCTGCCAGCCCTTGGCCTCAAGCTTTGTTTTATCTTTTAGAACGGCCAATAGAACGGCGGCTTCTTTGACCAAAGGATCAGTTGCATTTGCAGCGGTTCGTTTTGAAGATTTTTGGAATAGCCCCTGGCGGGTCGCAAACGTCGAAACGAGGCTGGTGATTGCGGTCAATGTTTCGGTTGCACCTAAGTTGTCTGTTTTCAATACCCCACTTTTGATGGTGCCTAGCGGATTCAATTTTAATTGAATATCAGAAGTCTGAAAGTAGTTGCGCTTCAATGGAATCACAAATACTTGGCTCGGATCGGGGACGCTGGCCGACGTCAAATCTGCGATTGCTATCGAAACTCTTGTTTCGTTGTTTGCAGTGTCCGAACCCAGGCACGACACGCTTTTGAATCGTGGCTGTACGCTCAATCGTCCTGATTCGCCTAGCCCCATGCGGTGCAAATCATCGCAAAATTTCTTTGGAATATTGTTGGGCATCCCATATAAGCAAGCCTCAACCAGCCCGGTAAATCGCCCGGCCTTAAAAGTCTCGGTACGCTCGGTGTGGGGTATCGTCAATCGTGCACGTGGTAATGCAAACTGCAGGCTTCCCGGGTCGGGTTTGTTTGCAATCTTTCGATCCCATTCGCTTTTGCGCAAAATAGGGTTTTCTGCGGCGCAGCCGACTAAGACTGCCATGACGACTGCGAATACCGTGAATGACTTCATGGTTGCGCTCTTTTATTTTTTGGAAAGATAAGAGGCAATTGCACCATATTCCTCGCATCAAATCGCGCAATTGTTTGCATTTGCGCGTTAAGATCAAACCAGATTGCGAAGGGGGCTGAATGCTTACTGCGTTGCTAAGTTTGATGTTGGCAGGCACTCAGCCGCTGGGCTGTGGATCCTCAGTGCAGCGCATCGAGCTAATTCCCGGTGTTGAAGTCAAGCTAGACATTGCGCGCAGTGCTGTTGAGGCGCAAATGCCGACGATGGTCTATGTTGATGAACGTGGTGCTGATTTTTCTCTGCGCCTGCTGGATTCATCCGACCAAGTACTTATCCGTAGCGATGCAGCGCCTTCCCGTGCAGCGCGCGAACGTATGCTGATCCCCAGCGGCATGCAGCGCGCGATAATTCATTTTGCCATCCCGGCATCGGCAAAAAAAACCTTTGCGATGGTAACTGTGGCGTGTTCAGGTATCAGCGCAATAGAAAGCAGGCTTTTTGACGGTGCTACCGCGCTCGCTGATTCAGAAGAATTGCCGGAGGCGACGCAAAAACTGCAGGCGCGCAAACGTGCGATTGCAAGTTTTGAGTCGGTGTTATCGCTAGCCCCAATGCCCACTCAGCGAGCGCAAGCAATGCACAATTTGGGATTCTTGCTGCGGCGTGAGGGGCGTTTTGATGAGGCCTACAAAGCATATGCGCAGGCGCAAACAATTTGGCAAACAGTCAATGTGCCCATGGCAGTAGCGAACGCTATTCTGGAAAGAATCCAGATTGACGCACAGCAGCAACGTTACGATCAGGCGTTGGCATTGTTAAAAGCGCATGCAACACAAATAGGCAAGATAGATGCAGGATTTGCTGCGCGCATGGCAAATGACGAATGTTTTTTGTTAAAGCGCATTGGCGCGGAATCAGCTTCTTCTTTGGCTTGTTTTCAGCATGCTGAAGTGATCGCAAGACAGGCTGGGGATCTGCGAATCGCCAGTTCCGCGCTATCGAATCAGTTGGACGAACTCGAGCAACAGGGCCAGATTCGGCAGTTTCGAGCAGGCCTCCTGAAACTGTTGACGGATTATAAGTCGACGATGAGTGACCTAACGCGCGCACGCGCATTAATTACGCTGGGCAAACTTGAGCTCGGAGCGGCTGACATTTCCTCTGCGATCGCACGCTTCGAAACTGCGCTTGCAATAGCAAACGACAGCGGGATTGTTGAACTTAAAATTGATGTCCTCAGTTCACTCAGCACGGTCTATTTAGAACTTGGCGATAGCAAACGAGCGCAGACGCTTATCGAAACCAATTTGAAGTTGATGGCGCCTGGCGGTTTTCCATTGCAACACAAGCTGGCCCTGCTGCAATTGGTGCGTGCCTACCGAAAGGTTGGAAACTTTGTCGCCGCTGAGCAAACATTAAATTTTGAGCTGCTGCAGCCGGTGCAAAATACAGATGCGGTCATTAGAGAAAAATGGCAGGAACAGCGCGTGCTTTTGGCGTTCGATCAGGGGCGCTTGGACGCTGCTACTCAGTTGCTCAGTGAAAAATTTTACGGTGGAACTGGAATTTATGACGCCCTAAAAGCCGAATTGGATTTGCGCGAAGATCGAATTCCTGACCCGCGAAAGCTTGAGCTGGTTTTGGCCCCGTTGTCGGCCATGGGCCAGGCAAGATTATTAGCTTTGCTTGCGGCAAAGTCCGAAGCTGAGTTAGAAAAGTTGAAGATAAGACAGTTTCAACGGCTTTTAGAGATTTCAAAAAGCGTCAGCGATCCAATTGTTCGCGCCGCGTGGCTGACGACCTTTGACGAGTTTGTGAACAACATGATCATCAGCCAGGCGAATTTGAATCCGTCGCTTGCGATTGAAACCGCAAAGGCCTGGTCGTCGGCTGGCTACAGCGTTGATGATGGCAGTCAGCGAGTGCGGGAGAGCGCCTATCGGCAACTATTCCAAAGTGCGCTGGTGACGCTTCCACCGCCAAAAGTATCAATCCCTACATTTACGAACCAACCGTCGTCAAGATCGGTGGCATCCGGTGAACGCTCAGCGCCATTTTGCGAGGTAACGCTGGCGATGTTTGAAAATCCCGCCAATCGCGCCGACGGATTGCTGCTGTTGCAAATTGGAGTTGAGACGCGGTTGCTGAAGTTGCCGGGCGTAATGCGTAGCTTGGCGCAGGCTGAACACATATTTTTAGATCCAAATTCAACTTCGCCAGTTTGGCGGGCGAAGCTGCTAGTTTTAGCTCAAAACCTACTCAAACCGGTCATTGCAACCGGACTTAAGACAGAAATGCGGGTCTGTTTGCTCGATCCGTACATGTCGACGATTATTCCGTGGGCTTTATTGCCGG
>JAYVAQ010000377.1:0-2704 GCA_043750875.1 Rhodanobacteraceae bacterium | reverse complement strand
GCTCGGTTTTACCCGTTGGCACATCGAAAATCATGCGCCCACTGCCCACGCCCGCCAACACTAAATTCCCGGCGCCGCGGATGCCAGAAACGTGTTCAGTGTTGGCCGAAGAACCTACATTAAACGTCAGCCGCGAGCCAACGCCGATATCAATGACGGTCGCGTCTGGTAGTATTTCTGAAGCCGAGCCAATGATTAGTTCACCTGCGTTTTCAATGCGGGTTGTGCCCGTGTAGGTGCTGAAACCCAAAAAATTTACCGGTGAAGTCAGTGTGCCGCCTGAAATGATGACGTCTGCGGTGCCTGAAATGACGCCACCAATATCCCAGGGATCTAGAGTGTCGGACAAAAACCGCGCAGAGGCCGGTATTGCTCCGCCAATGACGCTGATGGGGCCATTCCAAAAATGCGTCCCCGGTATTTCGTTGGCCAATGTCGGGTCGTCTATGCCGATGCCGTTTTGATCGTCATCCAACGTTAAAAACTCACCGGAAATTTGAGTGGTCACCAGCTTGCCGCCTGATTTCACGACGCTGCCATTGGTAGCCGAGCCTGACGCGCCCAGCGCACTGGCATTGCTAGCAAGCAAAGTACCCTTTTTCACAAAAGTCAAACCTGCGTAGCTGTTGACTGCTTGCAACCTAACCACGCCGCCGTCGATAACGACTTCATTGGCGGTGTCACCCGGCGTGGTTTCGTCTAAAACCGTCTGTATCAGGGGGTATTGCGCTGGATCTGTTTGTGACTGCTTAAGCGTCAATCGGTTGTTCCAACGCACCGGATTTGCCGGGTTGCCTAAAAAAAGCCCGACCTCTTGCGCGGGTGCATTGCCAACCGTGTTGTGGCGAATTTCTTTTTGCCCAGCAAACGTCAAATTCAAATTGAGTACGATGCTGTTGACTGCGCCGCTGGTGACGTTGCAACTGACCGCAATCGGCACCGCGCCAGAGATATTCAGCGGGGAAGCACCGGTAATGTTGTAGCTGCAGCCATTGATCGTAATTGAGTTCACCGACATGAGCAGGCTACGGTTATGGTTTAGTGTCTTGGTCGTTACGCCGTCAGGAAAAACCAGGTCGTCATTGCGTCCGTTCGATGGCCCGTTAGTACAACCGCCTGCGCCGGTGTCCCAATTGCCGTTAGTAACCCAATCTCCATTGATTGTGCCGTTCCAAGTGCACGTAGCAGCGCTGACAGTACCTGCGCAAACTACTGCAAATGTCGCTAGCACATATTTCAAAACGATGTTGAGACGCATAACAACCCCGAGCAAAAAGACTAGGGATGATGCTACTCGGAAAAGCCCGCCAGACGAATGCGATCTAGGCTATTCCCTCAACTTTTGTCCGGCAAATTGGCATCTGGCAACAGTTGTTCAACATTCCAGCTCAACGCGACGGCGATAAGTGCAAAGCCTGCGGCTAGCATGCCAAAGGTGCCGACTCCTGCACCCAGATTAACAAGCGCGGCCACCATCGTCACCATCATCAAATCGCCACCACGCCAGACGACTGTGTCGACAAAGGCTTTGGCTTTAAAACGTACGTCTCGACTGACGCGGGTAAATAGAGACTCGCGCGCGGGATTAACCAAGCCGTACCCGCCGCCGCGCGTAATAATGAGCCCGACCGCAATCATCGCGGCGTCGGCGTAAATGGCAATACCCAGCAAAACGAACACATTAAATATGTTCGGCCAGGCCATGGCACGCCCTGCACCTGCTTTAGATAACAGCCAGCGCACCGCAAGCACCTGTAATCCAATCATCAGGCCGTTCGTCCACAAATCCACCGAGGCGAAAAACGCGGTTTTCGCGGCTGGGTCGGTAAAGGCGGTTTTCGCGTAGTCGCTCAAGTTGGAATACAAAATGGTCGCGACGCCGTCTGCGCAAAGTAATAAGAGCGCCATGCGCCGCACAAACGGGTTTGAAAACGCTGCAACTGCGCCCTCCCACATGCTGCCGCCGAGGGCTGCAGCATCAACCTGATGTGATTTCGTGCTCGGCGCGCGTGCAAAAAGTGTCAGTAAGCAAATAAGTGCCATAGCTAGAAACGCAGTAGCAATTAGATATAGGCCATTAAGCCCAACACTCAAAACAAATTCCTTCGCCAAAAATGGTCCAGCAATCGCGCCAGAGGTTCCACCTAAGGCGACAAAGCCGTACAAACGCTTGGATTGCTCCGGGTCAAACACGTCCGCCATGCAGCTCCAGAATACGCTAACCACAAACAGGTTGAAAATACTGACCCATACGTAGAAAACCTGGGCATTGAGCGCCAAATCGGTGCTGTAGCGAAAAAATGGCCCTGTACCTAGCAAGCACAGCACAAAAAAAGCATAAATAAGTGGCACGAAAATGCGCCGTGGGAATCGCGATACCAACGCACCATAAAGGGGTGTTAGCGCCAGCATCGATATAAAAACCAAGCTGTACAAAAGGGGTAGGGCTTGTGAGCCACCGGCGGCGCTGGCGAATTGTTCCCGTATAGGGCGAATCACGTAATAACTGGCTAAAACGCAGAAAAAACACAGCGCTGCCAGCAACAAGGCAATCAACTCTAGTCGGTTTTTAGTGGGAATCAGTTTATGCAGCCACTCTGGGATCTTTCCGACTAGAGTCATACCGCTCGCCTTTTTCTCAAGCCTACATAAGCCCCTAAAATCGCTGCGTCAATGCGTTCGGGCATCGCGCTTACCACAACTG
>JAYVAQ010000376.1:0-5141 GCA_043750875.1 Rhodanobacteraceae bacterium | reverse complement strand
CGCCCGGTCATGCGGCCACCGCCATCTGGGGTATCAATCAAACGTTCGGAGGCGAGCAATTGAATGTCGCCCGATAAAATCGGCATTTTTAGTTCCCTTTTTTCTTATCACGCCACTTAAATCGTCATCAACCGCAGTTGAATGCGGTAATAGGCCAAGGCGGCGTTGGCTGTGTAGAGCGGAAAGCCGAGCACGGGCGATGCTTCAATCGCCTGATCCTGGTGTCGAAACACCACGATAAACTGGGTGCCATCAGCAAAGCGCAGCTCAAACGCTTGATCCGGTACGCTCGCCCAGCCATACAGCTGATCGACCACACTGCGTGTTACCCAGGCCATGTCTTCCGGTGCTTGTAGCGTGATTGGACGACCGGCCAAGCGCGTCGCTGATTCCACCAGCAGCGCGCCGGTGAGCAAATAGCTCACGGTCGCGACCGCTGGCGTCCAGTGGTGCTCATCAGTCCACAGCAAATCATCGGGCAGCAAAAGGATCTGCCCGTTGGTGAGGTTTTTAAGTTGCATGGGTACTTTCCGTTTTCTGGGTTAGCCGAACGGGTTCAGGTGCGTGATTGCGCTTCGCGCAACAACTCCAGCAAGCGATGTTCATCGCGCGCAGGAATGGTGGCGGTGAGACTGCGGTTGCCGCTCGCTAACTCGACGCGAATTGTTTTCGTTGGCGTGTTGGCCTCACTCGCGACAAACGTAGGCATGCGTGGCGGTGCTGTGTTGCGCACCAATCCTTCCAAATTGGTCGGCATGCCGCGTAATAGGTTCGCAACACCTTGGCTAGATCCCGGCGAGACAAACCCACCCCGCGCATAGCCGCGCACTTTTTCGCTAATGCTTCGCGCGGGCAGCTGCAAGCTATTGAGTGCAGAAAAGAATCCCGCACCCAGACGCTGCACGGTACCGCGATTGACGACGAATTCACCGGGCGTGAGCATCGCGGGAATGGTGTCCGAGTCGGCTAAACGGGCAATGCCGCCGCGTGCGTAAAACACCTGCTGCGCGCTTTGTTGCTCTATGTAATCGATGAGCTCGCGTTCCATATCAACGCCGGAGTGCAGGCCGGTTTTGAGGGCCATCATCCAATGTTCTTTGACGCCACCGACAATGCTGTTTTGAAAGCTGGTCAAGGTTTTGACGCGTTGCATCGGCGTTAAATTGCGCCGATCAAACGCGGCGCGCAGACGCAATGGCAGCATGGTGCGTGCGACCAACCCGGCTTCTACCGGTGCATCCGTGTGGCGATTGAACAGCGTGGCATAGCGCTCGACACCGTGCAGGCCCAAATCGATCAACTTAAGCACTTCGGTGACTTCGCGGTTTTTCTTCACCAGGGGTGGGGCATCCGAGCGCTCTTGATTGGCTGCGTCCGGTCGTTCGGCCTGGCCTGAACTGGAGGTAGAACTCGCACCAAAGCCACGGCGAGGCTGAGTCCCATCGTCATCGCGCATGCCAGCCAAGGCACTCCGAGGGGATGCATAGCTGACCACGCCGCCGCTGGCAAAGTGCGCCAGTTTCCCAAGCTTAGCGACGGTTGCCGCGCCATATTTGCGCACCGCAGCCTTCTTGAGCACAAACGCGCCGGTCTCTAGTGTGCGCGGTACCGTGTCGCCATTGCCTGAGCCCGGCACATTGCCGCCGGTCAATTTAGGGAATGCTAGAAGTCGGCCAGGGCCATTTGTGGCATTGCCACTTGTCGCAAATCCACCATGGGCAAAGCGACGCAATTTGAGACCCGCGCCCACCCAACCGCCCGAGGCATGCTGTTCGACCTTTTTCACATAAATCGTATGCGTCGAACTGGTGTTTTGACCATTGAGCGACTGGATTTCTGTGCGAGCCGCCGCTGTATTGCTGGTCACGACGTGCAAGGACTCGGTGCGAATTTGTGCCATGGCGCGAATTTGGCTTTCGACTAAGCGCAGGGCGGCCTGCGCCTTCTCCGTCGCCATTTTTAACTCCATCTGGCCGCTTTGTTGAGCGTAGGTGTGCAAGGTATCCAGCGCGGCTTTGGCTTGACGCGTGTCGGCATCGACCAAGAGCGTTTTGCCGTCCTTGAGCTGATCTTCCAGTGCCCGCAGCTGGAGTTGCGCGGCCTGCAAGTCCGCATCGATGCGCACCAGATAGGCTTTTTCCCGCAAGTTATCGTCCAACTTTTTGAGCGCGGCATCCAACTTGCTGGCGTCGACATCAATCGCAAACTTTAACCCGGCTTGCAGTTGGGTTTTGATCTGTTTGATCTGCTCGGCAGTACCGCGCAACGCGGACTCAATCTGGCGGCGCGCTGACGTTGCTTCATCCGCCGCTTGCTCGTGCGCACGGCCTTCGCCCTGTAACGCTTGAATGGCGCGCTGTTTTGCCTTGGCAAAACAGGCAAACAAACAATCTCGCTGGTGCGGATCGAGTCAATGGCGGCTCTGACCGCTTGCTTTTGCGTCACCACGACTTCATCACCCGCTTTGACAGCTTGGGCGGTTTGCGCCGCCAGGTCTTGCGCTTGCTTGGCAAAGGCGACGGCCTGATCGAACTCACCCTGATTTTTTTAATTGCTGGGTTGAATCCTCAAAAATTGCGCTTACTTCTAAAGTTCACTTAAACAGTTGGGGATGGAACATGAATTTAGCAACATTAAAAGAGATTGAAGACCAAAAGCAAAAGTTAGCCGAGATAACAGCTAGTCACGGTGACAAATTGATTGCACAGAAACTCGAAATATCACGTCGTTTCAGGGACGACGTTAAAAAATATTTAGAAGCTCAACAGTTCACTACCACTGCTAGCGATACGAGTCTGATCGCTAATTACAAGAGTGTTGAAATTGCACTTGAGACTGACCCAAACCCTTCGCGATGGACTTCGCATTACAAACTGACATGCTCAGCAAACAATGTGGCGTTCTCCGTTACCGTAACGCCTCAAGGTGGTGTGAATTCTAAGTATGAGATGTCAAAACATTCAGACGAACTAGTTCGTCTTGGCGAGAATATTTCCATAATGGAAAATGCATGCAAACCAGCTTCTGCTGAGGCCTATGAAATCGCTTATCGTACTTTTAACGTCAGGCAACCAGATTTGAAAGTTCAAAGCGTAGAAATATTGATTAACGCCGCAATCAACGCTGCACCAAATCAGAAAAAGCCTTTTTAAGTTCAGTATGTTGCACCCAAAAACATCATGCTGCCGCCCCCGGCCGCTGTCGCGGCGTTCGGCTGGACTGAACGCATGCGTTCAAAGTCGTCCAGCCTCACCCCAGCCGTATTTGAGCTTTTCGAACTCGCCCTCCAAAATCTGCACCATGAACACGCCCGCCATGCGCACGGCCTGGAACTCTTCCTGCAGAAACGTTCCCACCTTCCAACCCACAACCCCCGAGGCGAGCACGGCAAAGCCCACTTTGAGCTTGCCGACGGCGGCCAAAGCGCCGCTCATCGACAGATTTGCGGTGGCCCATGCCGCTGAGGTCGAGGCGGCGGCGGTAACGGCCGCCGTACCAGCGAGTTCCCACGCGGTAATCAGCGCCGGAATGAGCCGATAAATCAATACCGCCAGACCGACTTCGGCGATCAGCTTGAGCCATTGCATGACCGTGTCGAAATTGCGCGCCAGCCAGTCCAACGTAAGCGCTAGCTTTTGGGTAAACCCGGTCGCGGCATCTGCCTTGGCAATCCATTGCACAAAGACGTTGTTGAGGCGTTCAAAGCTCGCTGTGACCGTAAGCGGCAGTTGCTCGTACTCGGCGGCCAGCTCGTCTTTTTGCGAAAGCAAGGCGTTGATCACTACATCAGCGGTCAGCTGGCCTTGCTCGGCTAGTTTGCGCAAACGGCCAATGGGGACGTTCAGGCCATCGGCCATGGCTTGCGCCAATCGCGGCGAGGCCTCGACGACGGCATTAAATTCTTCCCCACGAAGGACACCCGAACCCAGACCCTGGCCCAGCTGGAGTAGGGCGGATCCCGCTTCTTGTGCTGAAGCACCTGACAGCCGTAGCGCCTGCGAGATCGCCTCGGTCAGCTTGAAAGCAGTGCGTTGCTCGCCGCCCAGCTGGCGTACGGCGACCTGCAACTTGCCATACAGCGTCGCCACTTCGGCAATCCGCACACCAATGCGCCGGGCGATGGCAAAGAGCTCGATTTGCGCCGTAATAAACTCACGTTGGCCAGCGGTCGCCAACTTGAGCCGGGCGACCATCAAATTCCAGGCGTCGGCAATCTCAATGATTTGTTGGGCTTTTTCGGCGACCCACGGAATGCCCACGAACGCGAGTAGCGCCGTTTTCGCAGCATCGAGTTGTTCGCTAAACGTCTCGACGCCCGAGCGCAGTTCCTCTATGCCGCCTTCTGCCTCGGAACCCGCCTCTTTCGCTGAGTCGGCCAATCCCTCAAAGCTGCTCTCGGCGGACTGGATCGCGCGTTTTAGGCCTTCGTCCGCGCCCTCCAGGGCGACTAGGACGGAGATGCGGGTGTTGGGCATAAATTTCGTTATGTACTAAAATAGGTACGTTGGTGCTAAGCTTTGGCTATGCAGCCACTTTTAACCGTCCGTTTTTTCGCAACCCACAACCAACGAGAACCGGTTCGTGAGTGGTTGAAAACGATGCGTGCTGAGGATCGCAAAGCTATAGGCGCTGACATCAAGACGGTGCAATACGGTTGGCCACTCGGCATGCCGCTGGTACGCAAGATGGAGAGTGGTCTTTGGGAAGTACGCGCAAATTTTTCACAGGGTACTGCGCGCGTGCTGTTTACCGTGATCGGTACGGATATGGTCTTGCTCCATGCATTTGAGAAAACCAGCGTCAAAACACCCAAAGCAGATTTAGAAATCGCAATGACACGGCTTAAGGAGCTGCACTCATGAACAAACACGTTGGTAGCAACTTTGACGAGCTGTTACGCGAGGATGGCGTTTTAGAAGAAGTCACTGCCGTCGCCATCAAACGCGTCATTTCTTGGCAACTCGCCGAGGCGATGAAGACACAAGGCATCAATAAAACGGAACTCGCCGAACGCATGCACACGAGTCGTGCGCAGCTCAATCGCGTACTCGACGGTTCGGATACGGGATTGACCATTGAAACCTTGAGTCGAGCTGCACAAGCGCTGGGATGTCGATTGCGGGTGGAGCTGGCTGCGGCCT
>JAYVAQ010000375.1:0-3560 GCA_043750875.1 Rhodanobacteraceae bacterium | reverse complement strand
ATGTGGTGCCAAATACGGTCGGGCGATTCAAATCATTTAATGAAGGTGCGCGAAAACCAGTACCGGCGGAGCCGCGGACCACCAAATCCGGGCTTGGCTGCCAACGCATGCCAACTTTTGGGTTAATCGTCGAGCCTACCTCTTGATAGTCATCAAAGCGCAGTGCTGCCTGCATCTCAAAGGTTTCAGTGAAGGGCAACGCAAACTCAGCGTAGGCCGAAAAAATATTGCGTGAATCGCGGGTTGCGGTCAAATCTGTGGTCGAGCCTGCGGTCTGCCCGCTATCGCGATCACCGGCAATGTTGTTACTTAATAGCAGCGCGGAGGGCGTAAAGCTTTGGGTTTCGCGACGGAATTCGCCGCCCAGTGCCAAGCCCAAGTCGCCACCGCCCATTTCCATCAACGAACGCGTCAAATTCAAATCGACACTTTGGCTAACACCCTTAGATTTGCGCGCTTCATCGTTGATTTTAAGGCGATCAATGAGCGTCCGCCCTGCTGCTGAGGATGCGCCAAACGGATTAATGGTACCGGCGGTCACGCCTGCGACAAATTCATTAAAAAGTACGTAGCCATCGACGTATTTATCGATCGCCTCGTTCTCGCTGCGGGTAACCGCGGAATCGTAATACCAGTCACCGAAAGATCCTTCTGCGCCGAGCACGATGCGGCTGCCGGTGCTGGTGACTTCATTGGTTCGATTGCCCGCTTCGGTCATGCGATAGCGGATGCCGCTAAAGGTTCCGGGCAAGCCGGGCGCGCTTAGCGCCGTGCGATACGCTGCGGGCAGCACTGAAATCGGCAGGTTACGAATGCGCTGCGGGTTTGGACTTAAGCGATACAGCGTTTCTGCGCTTGAATAGGACGCTTCCGCAAACAGCTGATGCGTGTCAGCGACCTGGAAAACCCCACGCGCTACAAATCCGAGCTTGTCGGATTCTGGATAGATTTCAGTGTCGCGCATGTAGTCATAGCTGCACGCGGCCGGGCCACCCGGGCCCTGCACAGAAAACACCGTGGCCGGTGGATTACAGGTCGGCGAGCTAGGATTGATGCGGGTACGGGTAGTGCCTGCGGGCAACAGCCCCGCACTTATCAAAGCATTGCGCTGGGCTGAGCTAATGTCGACGTTGGCCGGAAAAGTATTGCTCGATAGCAAGGCAGGCAAAAGGCTAACGAGTGGGCGTTCGCGGATGAATTCGCGTTGGCTGGATCGCAATGCCCCAAGTTGTTGAACATCCAGCACGCCAAAAATGTTGTAGCCATCTTTATCTATGTCACCAAAGCCAGCACTTATCGTGCCGGTTTGTTTGTCCGCGCCACCTTCTTGGGTATCGGCGCCAGATACGCTTAAATCTAAACCTTGATAGTTTTTGCGGGTGATGAAATTGATCACGCCGCCAATCGCATCTGAACCATAAAGCGCTGACGCGCCGTCTTTAAGCACTTCAACGCGCTCAATCGCACCGGCGGGAATATTGTTCAAATCAACGCCAGCCTCATCACCTGGCGAGGCGAAATTTGCCAGCCTGCGGCCGTTGAGCAAAATCAGCGTGCTGGAAACGCCAACGCCACGCAGGTTCGCGCCATTAAAGCCGCGCTGACCTGAAGTGCCATCGGTGATGCTGGCACCATCGCCGAGTGGCGCTGTGTTTGCGGTCAAGGACTTAATCAATTCTGCCGCCGTGGTCACGCCACGCTTTTGGATGTCTTCGCGGGTAACGACTTCCACGGGAAGTGCCGTTTCGCCGTCCACGCGCCGCAGCCTAGATCCGGTAACGACCACCTCGTCCAAAGCCTCAGATTCATCGCTCGCCGGTGCCTGGTCTTGCGCCCAAATCATTCCTGGCGCAACCAGCGCCTGCACAATGGCCAGGCTCAGCAGACCGAGTCTCAGTGGCGTGCGATTAAGGGCGCGATCACTCGCAAGATTTGAGCGGCAAGGGTTCATTGAATGGCTTCCTGGGCGGGGAGATGGCGGATGCGCCCACTCTAGCGGCGTTCACATCCAGACACCGGCCAATGCGCATTTAGCGTCGCGCCTCGGCAATTTGCTGTCGCAAAAATGCAAGGATTGGTACTTATTCGTGTGCGGTGAGAGACCATGAACCTCGTCATTGCGAGCGCAGCGAAGCAATCTCGCCTTTGAGTCGAGGCGGGTGGAGATTGCTTCACTGCGTTCGCAATGACGGGGCGTTTTTGCTGGAAGGTAATTTAAAGGGCGCGACAGTGCCCATGAACCTCGTCTTTGCGAGCGCAGCGAAGCAATCTCGAGTTTCAGTCGAGGCGGGTTGAGATTGCTTCACTGCGTTCGCGATGACGGTACGTTTTTTGCTGGAAAGTTATTTAAAGAGCGCGACAGTGCCCATGAACCTCGTCATTGCGAGCGCAGCGAAGCAATCTCGTCTTTGAGTCGAGGCGGGTTGAGATTGCTTCACTACGTTCGCAATGACGAGGTTGATCGATCAGACCTGTCTATAGGCGCGACGACAAATCTTTGGTGAGGTGGCACGCGGTCACCGAATCGGCGAAAAAATTTGCGCCAAAGCGACACCAGATTGCCGGTTTAGTGCGCCAAGCTGGCTGCGAGTCCGAACTGGCTTGGGAACGTGCAATCATGCTGTGCCTCGCCCCTAAGTCATCGCATAGAAATCCGCTTGTCCACTGCTACACCGCCCACATTTGGCCACCCAAAACGCTACGGCTTTTTGCTGCTGCCACGCTTTTCTTTGCATAGCTTGGCCTGTGCAACGGAAGTGCTGCGCATCGGCAACACGCTACTCGGTGGCCGTGCGCACGAGTTTGTGCTGCTTTCCAGCGATGGCCAGCCAGTCGCTGCAGCCGGTGGCGAGGTATTAGTGCCGGGTTATGGCTTAGATGCGATGCCCGTGCTTTCGGGGCTATTTTTGGTTGCCGAAACGATTCCCGATGACATCGAGTTAAAGCTGGCGGAAACCTATCTAGCAAAGATACGTCTCGCTTGTGCACAGATTGATCTGATCAACGGCGTGCTTGGCGGCATCGGTTCGGGTGCGGCGTGGCTAGCGCATGCGGGATGCTTGCATGGGCGCCGCTGCACGGTGGCAGCGGCACACGTACAAGCGCTTAAACTGGCGTGCCCCGAGGTGGTCGTGTCCAGTTTTCTCTATGAAATTGATCAGCATCGACTCAGCTGTGCCGGCGGCAGCTCAGGTTTAGATTTGATGATCTGCTGGCTGGGGCGCAGCCATGGCGAGCGCTTGAGCCAACGACTATTGAGCCATTTTGGCTTGGAACGACTGCGCGATGCCAGCGAGCGGCAGCTGCAAACCAGCGCGGCTCCGATGGGTTCCTCGATCAAGTTGGCCGAGGCGGTAGCGCTGATGGAAGCCAATTTGGGCGAGCCCTTATCGACTGAAGAAATCGCTGGCTTAGTCGGTGTTTCTAGACGTCAGCTGGAGCGGCTGTTCAAGCAGCATTTGGATACTCTGCCCTCGCGTTGGTATCTGGAACAGCGACTAACCCGCGCGCGCCGCATGCTGGTGCAAACTTCGCAGTCGATCTTGCAAATTGGTTTGAGC
>JAYVAQ010000374.1:0-6827 GCA_043750875.1 Rhodanobacteraceae bacterium | reverse complement strand
TTAGCGAACGCTCGATGCCCTGCAAGATCGCGTTGTTTTCCTCGCGCCCGACAAAACCAACGGTGACGGTAAAATCCAGCCTGGGGCGCAGCGCATCATGCGCGCGCACGCTGTCACGCTCGGCGGCAAGGCGGGTGAATCGCAAGTTCATCAGATCGCCGCGTGCGCGCTCGGCCAGCTCCACCAAGCTTGGCGTGTCGGGTAAACACACCGCACTAAGACTAGGAAAATCGTCGGTCGTCACCAAGATGGGTGTGGCGCTCAAATCTAGCCCTAGCACTTGCCGCAGGTTCTCATTGGCATCGGCGCGGGCCTGTTCGGCGGCGATCAATTCGGCGTTGGATTGTTGCGCTTGCGCTTGCGGTTCGATCAATTGCCCGGCACTGATTTCATCCGCCTCCAATAACGCGCCGCCAAGCTCCAACAACTTTGTGCGTGCCGCGACTTGCTTTTTCACCAATACCAGCAGCTGATCCGCCGCCACCAAGCGCCAATAAGCGTCGAGTGTGCGAAAGCTGGTGCGCCCGGCAACAAAACGCAGTGCATGCGCGCTGGCACTGGCGCGCAGCTCCGCCGCTTCTTGTTCGGCTGCAACGGCTACGCGCCCGCCACGTCCTAGCGGCGCGGTCAAATTTAGCCCGAGCGCGGAACGCGTGGTCAGTTTTAAGCCTTTGCCGCCAAAGCGCCCGCGTATGGGCTTGTTGTCGAAGTTGTCGGCTTTGCTTTCGAGTACTAGCTGGGGCGTAAACGTCCAGCCGTTGCGCAGCGGCTTGAACCAGGAAAAGTCCAGCATTAAGGTTTTGACTAACTCGCTTTCTGGCACGTTGCCCAAATCGGTGCGGGCATTGCGCGAGCTTCGGGAAACCGTGCGCAGTGTGTCAATTAAGGTTTGAATGAATTCGCGATTGGTGGCGCGCAGATCGCGCTGTAGCGCAGCAAGGTCAAGCGCGACATCAGGATCGCCGCCAGCGCTGGCGGATAGCGCACTGAGCATCGCGTCTAAGCGACGCCGCTGGCGTGCAACTTCCGGGCTTTCGCAAATATCCCGGCCGTTAATTAAAATTTGATTGCCCAGCCCACATTCCAGGCTGACGACATTGGGGCCAGCACGTAGTTCGCGTTCCAAACTATCGGCTTGTTCGTCAAACTTGACGTCTAGCGTTTCCAAAAGCGTTCGGTTGCCGGTTTGTTGACGCACCACGGCGGGTATTAGCTCAGCACGATTTCTAGAAACCAGCGCATTAAATCTGAAGGTGGAATCCAATTGCCCAAAGGTTTCTTGGCGACGGCCCTCAGCGGCGATCAACTCGGCACGCGCAAGTTCGACTTCGGTATTGTTGGCAAGGGCTAGCGTTACTGCTTCGCGCGCAGAGAATTGGGTTTGCGCTGGCGTTTCTCCGGCTTCCTGCGCGTGCACTGCGCCCGCTAGCGCTGTGACGAGCGCGGCCGCGCTACTCAGGCGGGTAAACACGCGGCAGCGTGGTTTTGCGCACCTCACCACGCCATTAACTCATCGACAGTAATCGTGACCAAGGATTTTTCATCGAGCTGCACGGTTTGTTGGTCGCGACTGACCAACAAGCCGGTGGCAAAGCGCAATTCAACCAGTGCCGAGGCATAGGCGGCCTCGGCTGCAATCAACGAAAACAGCACGTTGGTGGCGCGTTCTTCAGTCAGCAATAAATCGATCAGCGTGCTCGAACCAGTGCGCAGCCGCTCGCGTTCGCTAGCCACGCTTTGCAAATACAGCTTGGTGGCTTCCTGCAAATACGTGACTTGCGCCCCGGCACGCTGCAGTCGCTCGAGGCTGAGCGCAATGCCCGCACGCAAACGCCGCGACAAATCCTCGCGCAACACCACCCGTTGCTTTAGAAAGGCCTCCGATTGCGCCAACTGCCCAAGTGCGGCGTCGTTGCGCCAAGGCCTCTCGTAGTTGTAGCCCACACTAAAGCTGGGCAGCGTGTACTTGCCGGTCACCGCATCTTTTAGCGCGGTGCTGACTGAGGAATCTTCCGCCACACCAGTGGCAAACAAGCCAAAGGTCAGATCACGTTTTGGCGCAAGCTCCACAAGTGCTGCGGTACTCAAAACTTCCGCACTTTCGCTTTGCAAAATCGCAGCGGTGAAATCCGAGCGCCGACGCAAGCTGCGTTGCTCAAGTTCAAGTAAGGCTACGGTGTCGAGCTTGGGCAATTCCTCAAGCGCTGGAAAACCTTCCTTGGGAAACGGTGCCTCATCCAGTGTTTGCACGCGTTGGCCCATCACTTGCGCCAATGAAAAACGCGCTGAAACCAGCGCGCTTTCGGATTGAATCACGCGCGCCTGCGCCTCCGCGCCACTGGCCGCCGCGCGTGCGATTTCGCTGCGTGGGCTTTGATCAGCCTCGACCAGCGCACCCGTCAATTCGCCGATTTGTTGTTGACGCTGCAAGGAATCGCGCGCGATTTGCAAACGCTGCGCGGCGGCGACCAATTGCCAATACGCGGAAGCGGTATCGCGTACGACGGCGGCGACTTGTTGTTCAAGCACCGCTTGGGCCGCTTTTAGATCAATCTCACTTGAACGCTCAGCCGCGCCCAGTTGCGAGCGGCCTCGCCCCAACGGCGCTAATAAATCTAGGCCGATTTTGGTGCGGTAAAGATCCAACACTCCTTTGCCACCAAACTCTGGTGCGCGGCGCTTACCGGCATAGTCAGTGCCGGATAAGGTTAATAGCGCCGAGGCATTCACGGCCCAACCATTGCGGTAACTTTTGCGCCAGCCAGCGCTAATCGAGGCGTCGTAGCGCGTATCTATCGTCGGCGCTGGGCCCAGCTTTCGCAGCCGTTCGACTTCTTTGTCGCGCTCTGTTGTTAACGAGGCAATGTCCATATCGGAGCTGGCGATATCTTCATCCAAACCGGCATCGCGTTGTGCGATCAATTCATCGCGTACCGCTGGATCGGTTTGAGCCGCAATCAAACGATTCAGCAAGCCGATTTGTGCGCGCAAATCCGGGTTCTCAATGCTTGCACCGGTCGGGTCCGCGCGAACCTCGCCTAATTCCTGGCGTACCGCTTGCTCATTGCGCAGGCGCTCGTTGAAGTCATCGATTAGCTCCTGATTTTGCGTGCGCGTGGTGACCAGTGCGGCTTTGGCTTGGTCGGTCAATTCTTCTTCGATATAGCTTAGGCTGGTATCTTGCGTCAGGATCGGATCGAACGCCCCCACGGCGGATTGCAATACGCCCATCTGCAGCGCCACTTGGCTGCGCTGCAGCGCCAAACTGGTAGATTGTTTTAGCGCCAGCTGCACCGCCTGCATTAGGCTTAGCTGCGATGCTTCAGGCGCTGCGTCGGTGTTATTTGGCTCGATTCGTGTGGCATCGAATGGGATTGCTTCCGCGCTAGCATCTGCAGACGCTGGTGTTGACCCAGCTTGAGCCGTATCGTCGGCTGAAACCGCTGCGCTGACACAAATCAGCAATAGTGCAAAGCATGTCGCACACAAACTTTTGATCCGGCCATCATAAGTTTGAAATTTTGTGGTGAGATCCGTTCGCCCTGAGCCTGTCGAAGGGCAGAGCCGCACAATCTCTAACGAAGCGATACGCATCACGAAGATTGCAGCTACATGCTTCGACAAGCTCAGCACGAACGGTTTCCAAGAAATTTCTCTCTGATAAATAGCCTTCTCGCCTGATCGGCGAGACTTGTTTGCCGTGTCGCTGGATTTGCGCGCAATTCTCATCATGGGCGAGCCTTCAAGTCGTGGTGGCGCAAAAAGTCCATAAATTTCTGGTAGTCGCCTTCGGCAACACCCCAAATCGGCAGCGCATCGCGATAGCTGTGGCCGGCCATCGAAAGCCCGCGTTTGATAATGCCACGCACTTCTTTGCGGCTCAAATCACGATTGAGAAACGGCTCGTGTACCAGCTTCCAAAAGCTACCAGGGCCGCCTCCGGTAAGCTGTTTAACTAATTCATCGGTCAAATCATCGAGCGTGTGGTTACTGCGCCCTAACATGCTTTCAAAATCGTGCGGCTGAATTTCGATGCCGTCCGCCATCGCATAACCCGTTGCGACAATATTATAAAGTTCACGGATATTTCCCGGCCATGGATAGCCTTCCAACAGCTGCAAAGACTGATCGGAAAAGCGCCTCTCAACCCCATGCTTTTGCCGCAACATTTCCAGGCGATGCCGCAACAGCAAAAACCAGTCATTGCCGCGTCGACGCAACGGCGGCACTTCGATCGCAAAATAGCGCAGCCGAAAATAAAGATCTTCGCGAAATGCTTCACCAATGCGCATGGCTTCCAGCGGACGATTGGTCGCCGCCACTACCCGCACATTCACGCGCCTGGCTTTGTTTGAGCCCAAACGCTTGAATTCGCCTTCGGCCAGCGCGCGCAGCAGCATCACTTGCGCGCTCATCGGCAAATCAGCCACTTCATCGAGAAACACCACGCCGCCATCGGCCGCCTCAAAACTTCCTTTGCGATCAGCCGCGGCGCCGGTAAAGCTGCCCTTCTCATGACCGAAAAGCTCGCTGACGGTTAAATTCCCGTCTTGGTGCTGCGGGCAGTTCACCGCGGAAAATTCGCTTTTGACGCGGCCAGACAATAAATAGATTGCGCGCGCCACCAGTTCTTTGCCCGCACCGGACTCGCCGGTGATTAGCACTGGGTCGTCAAACTTTGCCACTTTGGCAATACGGCGCAAAAGCTCAACAATCGCGGGGTCGTGGCCGACAAACTCAATTGGCGCACGTTCTGGGAATGCCTGCAAAGATAGCGCTCGGATGCTGGCCGCGCTTTTGCAAAGATAGGCACCGCCGGAGCCAGTTAATTGCTCCTCGGCGGGCAAGGGCAGCGGCGTAAATCGAGTGCGAAACAAACTGGTACGGCGCTCAATTGCGCCATGCGTCGTGTTTAGCGCTGTCGCGTTGATTGCTGGCGTAAATCCCGACCCGGAGTCTGGCCTAGCTCGATTGATCCGATCAAAAGCGTCATCCATGTCTAATCGTCCCGCCTTTATCAACAATTGTTATATTGTGAAGCGCATCGATTATATTCACATGAAAATTTTGTTTCCAAATGTTTTTTTAAGCGTTCATTCATCTTTTTGAAAATGATGACGAACGCCTGAAAACATCAGTTTATAGCCAAAATTCGTACAGCAGAAGCGCAATACTGAAGCGTTGATGTGCGGTCTCGATGACAATATTTGTTACGTTCGCAGCCGTCGCCAATCACTCATTCGTCGGCAAAAAACCGCGCAAACACCGCATACGCCGCCACGTTTTGCTTTAAATCATCGGGATCCACTTGATCAATGGTGTCGCGTGCGGTGTGGTGAATATCGAAGTAGTTGCTACCGTCTTGCTCGAGATCGGCAACCGGCGCGCCCGCTTCCTGCATCGGGCTGAAATCTGCGCTACCGTCCGCATCATTGCTACCCAAAGTAATGCCCAAGGGCGCTAAAGCACGCAAAAGTGGCGCTAAGCCAGCCAGCCGGGCTTCGCTGATCCTGGTTTTCAAGGAATAAATGCGCCCCACGCCAAAATCACTTTCCGCGGCAATCACCTGCTGCTGAACTTCATTCGCCTTCACGCGCGCGGCGGCGTAGGCCTTGCCGCCGTAGACACCTTGCTCTTCATTGGCAAATAGCACGACGCGAATGGTGCGTTTAGGCGGCGTCGCTTGTGCACCAACCAGGGCCGCTGCACTCATCGTAATCGCGACACCCGAGCCATCATCAACTGCACCGGTGCCCAAATCCCAGGAATCCAAATGGCCACCAATCGCTACGATTTCTTTCGGCTTAGTCGAGCCAGTAATTTCACCAATAACGTTCGCGCCCAGGTATTCACCCTTGAGCGTGCGTGCGCCCAACTGCAATTTCAGCTTCACTGGCTTGCCGCGTTTGATTAAAGCGGCTAACAAATCGGCGTCGATATTGCCGATCGCCGCCGCTGGAATACGCGTGGGCGTGTTGTCGTAACGCATAACGCCGGTGTGCGGGTTGCGCGTTTGATCAGTGCCAATCGAGCGAATGATGATCGCGCGCGCGCCTAATTTTGCCGCCGCCGAGGCACCCGCCACGCGTGAAATCACCGCCGGGCCGTAACCCGATCCATCGCGCGCCCGCAGCATTTGGTAATTAATGAAAACGATTTTACCGGTGGCTGAACCGGGCGCTGCCTCGCTCAAACTCTTGTAGTCATTAAACTGCAGCACTTCGGCCTCAACGCCTTTTGCACCTGTGCCCATCGAGCCACCCAGGGCGGCAACGGCAAACTGATGCACGGAAGGACTTAACGAGGCCAGCGATTCTTCGCCACGCGTCCAAACCGGGTAGCTGACTGGCTCGGTATAGACACGATCAAATCCAAGCTCGGTGAATTTGGCTTTCGCCCAAGCAACCGCTTTGGCATCGTTCGCGCTGCCCGCCAGGCGCTGCCCGACATCGGTCGTTAACGATTCCAAAAGTGCGTACGCCTGATCGCTTTGCAGCGCGGTTTCGCGAATTTCCACTAGCGGATCCACTTTCGCAGCCGCTGCGGCGGGTTCGACAGTTGCCGCAAAAACGCCCGTGTTTGGCGCGAACATGGCAAGGAGTAACAGGAACGGTGAGGCTGCATAAACTGCACGCATGAGCGAAATCTCAATCGACGAAAGCGCACGAGCGTGAACTTGTTAATACGCTAATGCAACTCTGCGCGTTCGCAAGCCAGATGCCGAGTTTTGTAACTAAATGCGTTCGTTGGCAAAACAAAAGTGCGATGAAGTTGCGGGCGCAATTTATCCTAGAAATATCAGTTGGACGGACAAGAGTGTGCATTTT
>JAYVAQ010000373.1:0-13114 GCA_043750875.1 Rhodanobacteraceae bacterium | reverse complement strand
AATCGTGGCCTTCGAATGGCACGAAGACTAATTGCGTCTTGCGTCATCGGAAAACCAAGAGCTAATCAAGGAATGGAATGCCTCAACGTTTGTCTATGATCCAGAGCACGCGGTTTTTCAATCAAATCCGTCAATTGGTGCTTTTCGAGACCCAGATACAGCACCAAAAACTGTACATATTGGTCAATCGATTCGATTGTTTGCAGACAGTTCAATGATGTATTCATATCATGGCGAGGCATTTCAGGGCGGGAATAATTCGGCACGCTTCATTATTCTCACGAGTTCGCTCATATTTTAACTCGGCGAGTTCGAACACCTATTGAATTTAATAATCGCACGTTCAGAGAGCGAATCGCAAACGCGACTGCTTTAAAAATAATCAACGGAAACTAGCATGAAAATAATCAACAATACAGACAAAACGAGATACAGACAAAACGAGACACCCAGGCCTCAGTTTAAAAATGCCAGCGGCCCAAAATCCGCTGGCATTTCCGTATTTCCAATAAAATCTGCCAAAAACCCAAGCCTAAACAATTTCAAACCCAACACAGCCAGCCGCAAGCGCGGCCTAAAAAACAACCCAATGTCGTCCTAAATCTTATTCAAAACTCGCGCAAAACCAATACCAAACAGCGTGCGTTGACTGATTTCCTTGGCCTTATCGACCAATTCCTCCAATTCCCCGACCACGCGCCAGTAACCAGAGCCAATGCCTTTGACACGCGTCGTCCAATGATTTTTATCCAAGCCCAATTTGCGCAGCGCTTTCGGCTCGCTAGCTTCAATCTTGCCGCGTTTACCGGGATGCATTTCGCGGCCAGTAAAATCGACCAATTCAAGGTAATCCGCTGCCGAAATATCCGGCAAATTGAAAGATCGCACGCCGACCAGCGGCATTAACGGCTGATTCGCGTGCTCTGGGTTTTTACCGAGCTGCTGATTGCGCACTTTCACGCTGGTGTAGCGCGACGTTGCAATGTTGCTCGCAGTCTTGGCGCGCACGGGGTTGAGATCGACATAGGTCATTGCCGCAAGGATCGATTTTTCACTGAGCAGCGCTTGGCAACCAAAACGGCCTTCCCAAAATCTACCGCTCACTTTGTCTTCTGCATTGGCTTTGCGCGCAATCGGTTCGCTCAATGACTTCATCAACCACGATAAATTCGTCAATCGGGTGCGATATTCGGCGATTAATTCCGGATTTTCCACAACGGCGGTCAATTTTTGCGCATTAAGTTCGGCGTTTCGAGCCGGATACAAACGAATCCAGCGTGCCGCGACTTCTTGTGATGTCCAAGCATTTGCCACCGATGGGCTCATGTGCACGACGATGTGAAGATGATTGCTCATCACCGCCCAAGCGTGAATGCCGCAGGCGAAGATGTTGCCTAGTTCAATAATACGGGCTTCAACCCAGGATTTTCGGTGCTCGAAACTTTTGCCGAGGTACTTGTCCAGGCCACACAGCCAAGACCGGCGCACACAGCGATTCACGCAGTGAAACGTTCCGGCTTGGGTTGGATCGACAAGTTGGCTGCGGGGCTGGGTCATCAGCGCAGTTTGAGCACACGGGCGTTGCGGCGAAATCGGATTGGTCGCAATCTTGGCTCGGATTTATCTTAGCGGTGGTACAGGTGCTTGCTATCGAGCAAATTACGGGTGCCGCGCGAGCGCAGTCGGCAGCATTGACCACGGTAGCTAAATCGATGGCGTCGGGCGTTAGTGAAGCAAGTATTTCAGCGCTAGATGGCGCGCGTAAAGACTCACTTGCCAAAGCTAAAGTCCGTGATGCCGCGCTAACTGCCGCGACGGATCTAGTACCAAAAGGGGATTGCAGCCTACCCCTGGATCCAGCTCCGGCAGGGGCGACCGCGGATCAGATCGCCGCAAAAAAAGCGAAGTGTGATGAGTACAAAAAGACCGTCGCCGATGCAAAGAGCGCCGATGAGCACTATTCCGCCGTGAAATCTGCAGTTGCTCGACAAAGTGAACTAAATACCGAAGCCTCAGGCACCCTTGCTAGTAGCGCAATGGCCGCAACCGCCATCAGCACAGAAATTGCGAAGCAAGTGGTAGAAATTGTAAGAGAAGGCAACAAGTTCAATGAAATCGAAATGACGTGTGTGGCGCTAATTCGAAAATCAACGCCCGCACCGCATCAAACAAAGATACTGGCTTTGTGTGAAAAATTCTTCCCGCAGTTTCAGGCCGCAGAGTTACTTGCGCGCACGGGTCAGCGCGCGGACGTGGCGAAGTGGGTTGCGCAGGCAAGAACCGCGAATCAGGAAATGGCGTCAGTGATCTGGCCGGTGATCGTGGATGCAGGCAACACCGGCGTGGATCCAATAAAACTAGGTGCGCTAGTCAAAAAAGCTGGGGTCGAGCTGGACATCGTTGAAAGTTCAAACCTACTCCGCGCAAGTACCGAGGGAATCCTGGGGAGTTATTTGGGCGGTTTAGATCCTGAAGTCGTAATCAAACTTAGTGAGGCAGCAAAATGACTACACGAATCATTGTTTTTTCTGGCTCTAGAATTGAAGTAATGGCTAAAGCCGAACTTTTTGAAGAAGCAGCGGCCGTAGCGGGCGCTCAGTGCAGTAGGCCTTTTGAGGGCGATGTCGTAGCAGCTGCACTGCGAAGACCGCGGCCGGGTACAGCTGCAGAATATTGTATCGTCGTTAAAGAAACGAGCTGACCAAGTCAGGATTAGGAGAAGCGTACCCGCTCATTGTATTCCGCCCAATTCGCCGCGCTTCACGAACGCTGCGAATTGGTCGCCTGGATCTTTCGAATTCGATTCGCGCAAACTCCACGGGAATGAATAATCAGTTCTATCTAAAACATGGCCACGCTATAGCGCGGGCAAAATCTTTTCCATCAACAATTTTGCCGTGATCCGATGCGGTTGGGCTACATTGAAATTGGTCGTGGTAATCACCACCACGACTTTTTGTTCGGGAAATACCTGCACGGTATTGCCGCCGCTGCCGTTCATCGAAAATGATTTCCAGATTTTTTCCTTAACTGGAAATTGCATCAACCACCAAAGATAGCCATATTCGACGCCGGCTTGGTCATCCATGCTGGCATGGGCTTTTACCGAATTTTTTACCCAGTCAGGCGAAATCAATTTTTTGCCTTGATAACTGCCGCCGTCCAGATACAGCTGGCCAAGCTTCCATAAATCACGACTGCGCAAAGCCAAACCGCCGCCCGCTTGTGCCAAGCCTAAGGGCGAGAATTGCCACTGCGGTTTTTCAATGCCAAGTGGCGTGAATAAACGGCGTTGCGCATAGCCTTGCAAAGGCTCAGCGGTAGCGTTTTGCAGTACCTCGCCCAAGGCGGTTACGCCTGCGGTGCAATAACGCAGGCTGCGGCCATATTTGGCATCAGCGGGTTTTGGCATCCAAGCCGGAAAACCCTGGATCGGAAGGTCCAGATAAAACTGCACCCAATCCTCAACTAGATACATGCGTTCTTCATTACCGCGCGAAAACTGATTTTCGTCATGGCATTCCAACAGCGCGGACATCGTCAGCAAATCTTCGACGGTGATTTCCACCTTGCGCGGGTCGTCGTTTTGCAGCACCGGATGATTCGCCGTTAAATACGGCAGGATTGTGGCTTGCTGGTTTGGCAATTTACGATCTGCAATGGCAAGCCCGGTCAAAATGCTGGCGACAGTCTTGGTCACTGAGCGGGTATTGCGGCGCGCCTCGGCCCCGCCTTCGTCGAAATATTCTTCATAGACAACTTTGCCTTCACGCGACACCAGCACACTAGTGATTTTTTCAAACTCACCGGCTTTTATTGCCGTGCTGACCGCGTTGAAGTTGGGAGTTGCTGCAGTTACGGGCAAAGCAATGATTGCAAGCAACATGATCAGCGTTAAGCGCTTCGGTAAAAACATGGGGATTTCCTTTTTGATGAGTGATGCAAACTAACAAGGCGCGTGGCGGGCGTCTTGTACGCAGTGAACCATCGCATCTCGGTGCGCCATCAAACGAAATTCGCCAGGGCTGACCCGATAAGCCTGACGAAATCCGTGATTGAAATGGCTTTGATCGACGAAACCGCATTGCATTGCGATATGCGCCAGCGATAAGCGCTTGTCGCGTAACAACGCAGTTGCGCGCTCGAGTCGGCAGCGCCGTAAATATTCCCCAGGCGAGCAACCGTAGCGCTGTCGGAATGCACGGGCAAAATAGACTGGATGCACATCGGCAATTTTCGCCAATTCAGATAGTCGTGGCGTTTCTAAACTGCAGTCGCGCAAGCGTTCGCGGGTACGGGCAAGCCACTGCGGCGCTGTGTAAGCAATTTGCCTATGCGCGATGCGCGCCTCGGAAAACAGCGTCTGCATTTCCGCTTCGATGGCTAATGCTGAGGCCTCATCCCAATGCTGTAGTTCGCGCCAGATGCGATAGCCAGACAACAGCGCCGTCGCATCCATGCGCAAACTAAAATCAGCCACTGGAAAATCCTGGGTGGCGGCGCGCCAATCATTGCCGGACATCGATAAGGTCATAAACCTACCTTCAGTGCCTCTGAAACAATCACGATGCCGGGTGCCGGGCGGGTTCATGATGATCGCTACTTCATTGCAGATCGCAGGCATGCCGTGCGCGCTGCTTAAGTACAGTCCATCCAGCAATAACAAGAAATGGGCGTCATCATGTGTGTGGGTTTCGACCGCGTGCTCGGGCACCGTCGGCGTCATATCGCTAATACCCAGGCCAAACGATTCTCGTCGTTTATGGGAACTGCCAAGAAATTGTCCGTGCTGAAATCGCATAAGTCAGCTTAAGACTAAGGCGCGATTTTGTCGTATGCCATTCTTCCCGTGATTGACGGCGAAAAACGCTCGTCCTTTTTCGGCTTACCGGCTCCTTTTATGCCCAGGCCAAAAATTTATCAGCTAGATGTGCGAATTGCTGCGCTGCAGCTACAACTTGTCATATTGACGGCGTAGGCTCCGCGCGTTTTCCAAACGAATACCTGTTGTTGCACGTGCAATTTAATGCCTCTAGCAAGGGGCCGAACACAAGATTTACGTTTTTGTTTTGCCCAGGCAAAGAAAAAATTTGTTCGCGGTTTTGCCCAGTCAAAGCACAAAGTTAGTTTCATTCGTTTTGCTCCAAGCAAATAGTTTCAATCTTATTGCTCAAAGCGATTAGTTTCATTCGTTTTGCTAAAGCAAAACCGCGAAGTTCACACTTTTTTTGGATGATCTCGATGCGTTTAAATTTTTTTGCTGCAGCAGTTTTGGCCGCAGCCGTTGCCCCTTGCGCGATGGCGCAGACGGTGTTTGTAAATGAAATTCACTACGATAATTCTGGCACCGACAGCGGCGAACGCGTCGAAGTCATTGCCCCCGCCGGCACCAATCTGACCGGTTGGAAAGTTGTAGGCTACGACGGTTCTGGCCGCGCCAGCTACGCCACTTTCAATTTGTCTGGCACAACGGCTAACCAGTGCGGCGGCTATGGCACCGTGGTAGTAACCACCACCGGTTTACAAAACGGCGCGCCTGACGGCATCGCCTTAGTCAATGCTGCCGGTGCGTTGGTGCAATTTTTAAGTTACGAAGGCAGCTTCGTGGGCAGTGGTGGCGCCGCCAACGGCGTAACCAGTGTCAACATTGGCCAATCTGAGGACGGCAGTGCCGCCGCTGGGCAATCCTTGCAGCTTTCCGGCACTGGCACGACGGCCAATAATTTCATTTGGAATGCATCACGCGCGGCAAGTTTTGGCGCCTGCAACACCGGACAAAGTTTCACTGCGCCTGATGCTGCCCCCACGATTACAAGCGTTAATCCTGTAGGCGGTGCGACTGGCGTTGCACTGGCAAGTAACGTTAGCGTGAACTTTTCCGAAAGCGTCACCACCACGGGCACCTGGTTCGCGTTGAACTGCTCGATTTCGGGCGCAAAAGCCGCGACTGTCAGCGGCAGTGGCAGTACGCGCACGATCGATCCAACAGTCAATTTTGCCGCATCAGAAACCTGCACGCTGAACGTTACTGGTGCCAATGTCAGCGATATTGACGGTGTGGCATCGCCGATGGCGGCCAATTACAGCAGCAGTTTCACCACGTTAGCTGCAGCCGATGCCGCACCATCAGTTAGCAGTCTGGTGCCCGCTGCAGGTTCGGTGACGGTCGCTGTTACCAGCAATGTCACGGTCAATTTTTCCGAATCGGTCACCACGACCGGCACTTGGTTTGTTTTGAGCTGCTCGGCATCAGGCAATAAAACCGCCGTAGTTAGCGGCTCCGGCGCTACCCGTACACTAGATCCGAACGTCGATTTCACCTCCCTTGAAACCTGCACCTTGACGGTGAATGCCGCCAATGTCTCAGATATCGATGGCGTTGCGACGCCGATGGCGGCAAATTACATGGCCACATTGAAAATGGCGGGTGCCGCATCCGGATATTACGGCAGCGCGGTTACCACGAGTGCATCGGCATTGCGCACGTCCTTACACAATATTATCGATGACCATACCAAGGTGAGCTACACCGGCATTTGGTCAGTGGTGGCACAAGCCGAACAAGATCCAATGAACAGCAATAACGTTCTAGAAATCTATAAAAACGCGAGCTATCCCAAGGTGTTGGCAGGCAACAATAACTATAACCGCGAACACAGCTGGCCGAAAAGTTTGGGCTTCCCTGATGATGGTTCGACCAACTTCCCTTACACCGATGGCCACCATTTGATGGCCTCGGACATTACCTATAATTCCGCGCGCGGCAATAAATATTACGGCAACTGCCCGTCGGGCTGCACCGAATACACGACGCAGGCCAACTTTAATCAAGGTGGTGGCTCCGGCGTTTACCCAGGAAACTCTAACTGGACCAACAGCGTGCTTTGGCAAACCTGGAACAAGCGCAAAGGTGAAGCCGCGCGTGCGATGTTTTATATGGACGTTCGCTATGAAGGCGGCACGAACGGCAATACCGGCAGTGCCGAACCGAATCTGGCGCTCACGGATACCGCAAGCTTGATCACGCAAAGCTCCGGCAACACCACCGGCACCGCCTACATGGGTTTATTGAGCGTGTTATTGCAGTGGCATATCGATGATCCAGTGGATGATCGCGAAGTGCTGCGCAACCAAATTGTGTTCAACGCCCAAGGCAACCGCAATCCGTTTATTGACCACCCGGAATGGGTCAGGTGCATTTATCAAAGCGTCTGTAATTAGGCCTATCAAACGCTGAAAAGAAAAACCCCGGCATTCGTCCGGGGTTTTTTTCGATTTCGTTTCGCGATCTGTGCAGCTGGCTGCTCGGCTTTGAAGAAACTTCAAAGCCTAGCAAGTTGCGACGTTAACAAAGTCCATGGATCGGTGATGCTAAAAAACTCAAATTTAACTTTACTGCTAGCTTTGAAGTCCCGCTTCGCAGGTCTCATGGATCCTCAGCGCAGCCGGGATGACGTTGTGCAAGTTTCATCGGGTAAAAATTGGGCGAAGCCCATTACGGTGCTAACTCGGAATCAAAGTACTGATCACATGCTCAACATACGCATCAAATTCGCCTGAGCTCAATCTTGGCATTTTGAGCTGCAGGCTCATTTGCAAGAACCCGACATAGCTAGCAAATGCCAAACGTGCACGATGCGCGGCTGCCGTGGCATCCAGACCTGCATCGCTAAAGAGTTTGGTTAGGAACGCAAGCCGCGCCTCGGAAATTTTCTCGACGCGCGGCCCGACGCTGCCGTGTTCGACAGCTTTGATCAACGCTGAGTAAATTTTATGTAACCTCACCGTGCGGCTGGTAATGCGAAATAACGTGCGCAAACGTTCGCGTGGGTCGCTAATCCCTTGCACGCGTGAAATAACATCGCTGGAATCATCTTCGCCCCAGCGTTTTAATGTTGCCTCGATCAAGGCATCACGCGAGCTAAAGTGCCAATAAAAGCTGCCTTTGGTCACGCCCAAACGCTTCGCCAAGGGTTCAACCGCAACCGCTGCGAGTCCTAGATCAGCAATCATATCGAGCGCACCCAATTCCCAATCTTGCGCGGTTAGGCGTGGCCGTTCAATTTTGATCAATTTTGGCGTCATGGACTTGAGAGACTAGAAATCAACATTACGCGCGTGAAAATCTAAACTGAGAGGCGCTTAGAATGCCCCAAGCTAGCCTGAAACCCAAGCTGTGCCAATTTCACAGTTAGACTACATGACGTTTACTGCGTCAGAAGCGCTGCATTTGCTCAAAATATTGCCTTTCAAAAATGCCGCGCATTTGTCACGCTCAGCGCCTAAGTTTTTAAGGACAAGATCATGGGCGAACTAGACGAACGTTTTAATCGCAATGTTTTTGGTCAACCGCTGGTACCTTGTTCGTTTGAACCGCGCACTGGCTATTTTCGCGATGGTTGCTGTAAAACCGATGAAACTGATCGCGGCCGCCACGTAATCTGCGTGCAGTTAACGGCGGAGTTTTTGACCTTTAGTAAAACGCGTGGCAATGATTTGAGCACGCCACAGCCGCAATATGACTTCCCTGGGCTAAATTCCGGTGACCGCTGGTGCTTGTGTGCGTTGCGCTGGAAGGAGGCGTTGGATGCGGGTCTTGCGCCTAAAGTATTTTTAGAATCTACCCACGCCAAGGCGTTAGAGTTTGTGACCTTGGCGCAGCTTAAAGCGCATTCAGCGGACGGCTAAATGGCTGGAATTCGCTATCGCGCGCCAAGCGCGCCCAGTACGGCATTGATCACGCGCGCCGGTTATGACCGCTTGAGTCAAGAACTGGAACAACTGTGGCAGCGCGAGCGGCCTGAGGTGGTAATTGCGCTCAGCGCCGCCGCCGCTGAGGGTGATCGCAGTGAAAATGCTGAATACACCTACCGTAAACGCCAGTTGGCGGGAATTGACCGGCGCGTGCGCTACTTGAGCAAGCTGCTCAAACGGGTGCAGGTGGTGGAGCAAAAACCGCACGATCAGAGTCAAATTTTCTTTGGCGCCACGGTGGTGGTTGAGGACGAAAGCGCGGAAACGCTCACCTATCGCATTGTTGGCCCGGATGAAACGGATGCCAGCACCGGCGCGATTAGTTTTGACTCACCGCTTGCGCGCGCTTTGCTGAAAAAGCGCAGTGATGACGAGGTAACTGTCGAGACGCCCGGCGGGCGGCGGGTACTTTTTATTTTGAGCGTTTGTTATGAGTAGCCGCGACTGCACTCGAATTCGCTAATGCGTTTTCGCTACGAAGCGGTGCCATGAACCTCAGACTTTGCCAGCGCAGCGCAGCATTCTCGTCGTTTAGTCGTGGCGCGTTGAGATTGATTCACTGCGTTCGCAATGACGAGGTTGTACGTTTTAACAGTTGCTATGGCGTGGATAACATCCCCATACAGTTATTCAAATTCGCCGGTGTCGCCGCCAGCGTCGGTAAAAAGCGGAAATTCGCGCAAGTTGGACTGGTGTCGACCGGCAGCCAACGCGTCGAGGCATCGAAGCTGATCTGCAATGGCGTGGACGGGAGCGTTTTGAACAACGCAGTCCAAGCGCGCAGTGCGCCGGTTGCGCCGCTCAAATTCGTGCTTGCATTGTCATCGCGGCCCATCCAAACCACGCCCAAGTGTTTGCCGGTGTAACCGGCGTACCAACTATCGCGCTTATCGTTGCTGGTGCCGGTTTTGCCGGCGGCGTCCAATTTCACTTGATTGACAAGCGACTGCGCTGTGCCCGTGCGTGTTGTTTCGTTGAGGGCCAGGGTCACCAATTTAATCGCTTCAGAGTTTGGCGGGCGAATGCTTGTGCGTGGAAAGCGGTTGAGCGCTTTGCCGGAACGATCCAGCACCGCGCGCACCGTCACTAGCGGCAAAACGCGGCCACCGCTGGCTAGTGCTTGATATAGCTGGGTAAGTTGCATCGGGGAAAGATCCACCGCACCTAAAATCATCGCCGGTGGGGCAGGGCGTGGCACCTCGACGCCTAGCGTCATGATCAGCTCAGCCAGGCGCTCTACGCCGATATCAAGCCCCACACGCGCGGCGGCAAGGTTGTAGGATTTTGCTAACGCGTCAATCAGCAAGACATTGCCATGGCTAACGCGGTCGTAATTTTGTGGCCGCCAACGTTGATTGCCGGCCAGCTTTACATCCAGCGGCGCATCAGAAATGGTGCTGCCTAGCGCGTAATTTGACGGGTCAGACAGCGCCAACAGATAGACAAACGGCTTAAGCATCGAGCCGACCGGGCGTTTGGCATCGATGGCATGATTAAAATTACTTGAGCGCGGGTCGCGCCCGCCGACCATCGCAACAATTTCACCGGTGTTGTTTTCGGTCAGCACCAACGCGCCCTGCAACTGACCGCTTTTGTCGATGGCAGTTAGGCTACTGACCAACGCTGATTCGGCGCGTTCTTGTGCTTGCGCATCCAGTGTGGTGAGTACCGTTAAGCCCTGGCTGGTTAACGCCTGCGCGTCGTAACTGCGGGCAATTTGCGCGCGCACCAGCGCGACAAACGCCGGATAGCGCTCGCGTGCTGCGACTGCTTTGGCGATCACATTGAGCGGTGCCGACTTCGCAATATCAAACGTTGGCTGGTCAATTAAGCCCGTTTCTAAAAATTGCGCGAGCACAATCCCACGCCGTCGCGTTGCGTTCTCTGGATTGCGCCTAGGGTCATAAGAACTGGTGGCTTTCAAAAGCCCGACCAACAAAGCGATGTCCTGCGCTTTTAAATCCTCCAAATTGCGGCCGAAATAAAATTCCGATGCCGCAGGAAAGCCTTGAATCGCTTGATCCCCGGATTGCCCAAGCACCACGCGATTGAGATAGGCCTCGAGTATGGTTTTTTTGTCGAAGCGGCGCTCCAGCAATAGCGCTAGGCCCATTTCTTTAAGCTTTCGCTCAATCGTTTGCGCCGGGGTAAGCAAGGTATTTTTCACCAATTGCTGGGTCAGCGTGGAGCCACCTTGCCGCAGCGCACCACCGCGAATATTGGTCCACACCGCACGCAGTAAGCCGAGCGGGTCGACACCGTGATGTGTTTTGAAGTTGCGATCCTCCACGGCTTGCAGGCCAGCCACAAGTAGCTGCGGCATTTGCTCGATCGCCATCGGCAGGCGCTCAGCGGCATTTTTATCGGCGCCAAATAAGGTTGCGATTTTGACCGGATCCAGGCGCCAGCTGGCTAAATCGGCGCTGCTGTCAGCGTCTTTTACTGCACTCAAGCGGCTGCCATTGAAGCGAAGCAACACACGTCGGGCGGCCTGTGCGCCATTTTCGAAATTAAACGACCGAACATTGACGACGTAGCTGTCATTTTTACTGCTGAAACTGCCTGGTGCGCTCGCACGCGGGTCACTTATGTAGCGCAGTAGCACTAGTTCGGCTTTTAGCGCTTCAAGGTTTAACTCGCCGGGAATCAACAACAGCGGCCGCGCATAAATGCGACTCGGAACCGATGGCGCGGACAAATCAAAGCGGGCTTGGATAATTTGATCCAAATACACCAGCCATGGAAGTACAAAACCTAGGCCAAAGCCGAAGCCAAAGCCGCAAATTCTTCGTAACCAAAACCACATTTTTCGGGCGCGCCTGAATGCAACAGGGCGCATTATGCGCATTCATGCCCGCAAAAAATTAGAGGCAGTGCGGGCTTTTTGGTGACTATTGCGTCCACGAACGCGGGTGTTTGCCATGATCATGGCGCCACATTCAGTTTCACCGCTGCAGTGCATTACACTTTGCGGCCCTTTGTGCCGCCCTTTGGACAGCCCGTTTAAGTGCTTAACTTTAGGGATTTTTTAGGCCTATAAATTTGTTGAGCACAACTACTTTGACACCAAACGTTCTATCTGCTGCAACACCATCAGCGCCAACACCGTTGGAATTTTGCGTCGTGGTCGCGGGCACAAGTGACGCACGTAGCCGTGCTCAAGCTAACGCAGGCAGATTTAATGCGAGAATACGATGGCTAGACGCCGAGCAAGATTGCCCGGCAAACCTGCCTTTAATACGCGTTGAAGTCGGCGTTTTGCTGCCTGAGCGCTGGCTGGAGCGGCTATTACATGTGTGTAGCGAGGTGCCCGATCAAGTGATCGCGGTGTTTTGTGAACATGCCGATTTGATGCCGCTGCGCTTGGGCGATGCTTTGCAGGCGCAGTGCGCGGATATTGATGCACTCTGTTTCGCACTCGCGCCGCGTACGCTGTACGCCGCACGATTCGTGAAGGCGCCCCTCATGTATGTGCCGAGCGCGTTACGCACGTCATTTTTTGAAGCCGCATTGGATCAAATGCTGCTTTATTGCGGCTTATTTGTATCCACATCGCCAGATTTTGCGCGCCAGGCGCAATCGCTTCATGTAGGCACCGGACAAGCGCCCGGACAAAGGCTGGAGCAACCTTGGTACGCCCTGTGTGATCAGCTAAAGCGTGCCTTAGATCGTGCTGAGTGCAGCACGCTACTGGCTGATGCGAGGCCACGTTTATTGCATGCGTTGCATAGCTGGGGCGGTGGTGTCGAGCGCTTTGCACGCGATTACGCCGGGAGCGATACACAGTTTCGGCATCTTTGGCTGGTGCCGGGGGGTATGCACAGCTTGGCAATTTTCGGCACAGAGTTAGCTTTGTTTGACCCACTGGATAATTTGCCGCTCGCCAATGCCTATTTGAGCCCTGCGATTGCGAGTTTGGATCTGGAACACCCAGGCTATGCCAGTGCCTTAGCGCGAATTATTCATGACTATCAGATCGACAAACTATTAGTTTCCTCATGCATTGGTCATAGCTTGGATTTATTGAAAGCTGGGCTGCCGACAGCGGTGGTTTTGCATGATTATTTCCCACTTTGGCCCAAGCTGCATTGCGATTTTGGTGATCTAAATCGGCGCTTTGATGCGGCAGAATTGCGTATAGATGCGGCTAGTACTTCACCCTTTGCTGCGCAAAGCCCTGCTTTTTGGACACGCCTGAGGCAGCACTACGAAGCGCTGTTGCTAAGCGCAAACATTACCTTGATTGCGCCAAGTAGAAGTGTGTTGGAGAACGTGCAACGCATCGCACCGAGCCTGGCTAGCTTGCCTGCTTATGTGATTGCCCATGGGCTTGCGCCGTGGCCTGAAACCAGGCCTGAAT
>JAYVAQ010000372.1:0-2183 GCA_043750875.1 Rhodanobacteraceae bacterium | reverse complement strand
CTTTTACTGCACCTATAAGCAATATTCCTCTTCTCGCTGCCACAACCGCTCCACCGGGCACGACTATTACTCAGGTGCAGTATCTATTACCAAGCGGAGCCGCTATATCTACTAGCAATGTTTCACCGTTTACAGGTCTTTTTGGAACAAAGGTTGCAGGAACCTTCATCATTACGCCACGCATCACGCTCAGCAATGGCGTATCGGCCGACGGCGCACCCATCAGCATCATCGTTAACGACGCCCCAACCATCACTATCGCCTCGCCCGCAAACGGCATCACCAGCGTCGCTCTTACTGCGATCCAATTTAGCGCTAATGCAACTTCACCGAGCAGCCCCATCACCAAAGTCGAATACTTTGCTGGTATCGCGCGTATCGGCGAGGCCACCGCTGCACCGTTTGCAATTACCTGGACACCAGCGCTGCCGGGTGCGTCCAACATTACCGCTCTGCTCACCAATCAAGCTGGTGAAACCGCTATAAGCCCGCCGCTAGCGATCACCATAACCGAGCCGGCTCCGGCTGATTTATTGTGCGCGGTGGATGTTTCGCCGAAATCCATAAAGGTGGGTGAAGCGGTTAAGTTACAAGCTATTTGCAAACGCAATGGCGTGCTGATTTCTGAAGCAACGCTGCCGTCGCCCGAAACGATCAGCTATGAATGGCGGGCAAGCGCCGGGACACCTGCGGTATCGGCAGGGACTACAGGCGATAGCTTGATTTTGCCGAAAGGGTTCTTCATGCGTTCGGGTCTTTTTGCATATCAACTCGTCGCAAAGCTGAACAACCGTCAATTCCCAACCTCTGCCGCGACATCAAATACCGCCGAGGGCATTGTTGAAGTCAAATCATCTGCAACACGTATTGACGTTATTACCGCAGCGGGTAATTTGCGGGTGTTACCGGGGGAAGTTGTGACGTTTACGTTCAAGGTTTTAGACGGTATCGCACCGGTGCCGCGACAAGCAGTAAAGGTCGCCATTATTGGTGGCAATGTAAAACGAGCCGCCGCAAAAAGCGGCTTACAAAAAGCGTTTAGCAATTGCGCCGCGCAAGATGTGCTGACACAACCCATCGTCACAACCAACGATAACGGCGAAGGTACTGTGAGCTTTACGGCAGGTTGTGCGACAGGCGGGCGAACCATCCTGCTGACGGCGGGCGATATTACCAAAGACATCACACTCAATGGCCCGGATCAACTGGCGCAAAAATTATCGCTACTGAATGGTGCTTCTCTGGTCAGCGCGGAGGCTAATAAACCAACTGCTGTTTCAGTCAAAGTTGTCGATTCAAACAACGCTGCCGTAGCGTCTTCGACCACAAAATGGACTATTGATCCCATCGCAGCAGGAACCGTTGTCGCGGCAGCGGTGAGTAATAGCGAAGGGATTGCGATCACCACACTAACGCTCAATACAGGTTTTAAGTCAGCGCAGCTCGAAGTGTGTATCGATGGCAGCGCAAGCGGAACTGTCGATAAGTGCAAAAAAATTCAGGTACTGAATTCGGCTGCGGCAATCGTTGAACCTGCTACCGCCATATCACAAGCGATCATGCAACAAGCAGTCGATGCACCCCGCGTGCAACTCAACAATATTCGCAATCGCCTTCAGCAATTACGCGTTGAGGAAGTTGGCAATGGCGGTAGCAGCGATAAAAGCGGTAGCGGTGCTACGCAAAGTAGTTCGAAGTTTGGTGTATTCGCTTTAGGCGAAATTGATTTGGCGAAACGTCAATCTGGAAACGGCGAGACAACTTACAAGCTGCGGACTAAAGGTGTGACGGTGGGCGCCGATTACCGGGCGCAAAAGAATTTGGTGATCGGGGGCGCGTTCGGCGCGTTGATTGGTGACACCACACTAACCGGCGGCTCGCAAAAAACCAAGGGCTATAGCGCGTCTTTATTTGGCCAGTGGTTGCCAAATGACAATTGGTACGTCAACAGCATTGTTAATCTCGGCACAAATCGCATCGATAATCGCCGCACGGGCGTTGCTGGCGAATCATTAACCGGGCGCGGCACCACCACACAACAGGCTTTCCAGGTTGAAACCGGCTTTGGCTTAAGCAAAGATGGTGCGCGCTTTACCCCGTTTGCGCGATACGAAATGATTCGCGCGAAATTAAAGCCTTTTGAAGAAAGTGGCGGTATGGACGCACTCGTGATCGGTGGCCAG
>JAYVAQ010000371.1:0-4488 GCA_043750875.1 Rhodanobacteraceae bacterium | reverse complement strand
TGCGCCAGCTCGACAACGCGCCACGTGGCACCATGGATTTATTGTTTGCGCGCTTGCTTGCTTGGGGCAAAGCCAGCGGCTATCAGGAATTCAGCTTCGGCATGGCGCCGCTTAAAGATGTGCGCGCAGACGCAGTAGCGCATGCCGGTAGCTGGTTGAAAATTGCTGCGGTTCTTGCCGCAAAAGCCGAACGCTTTTATAACTTTCGCGGCGTGCGCGAATACAAGGAAAAATGGCAGCCGATCTGGCGGCCACGTTATTTACTCGTTCCAGCGCGCCGCCATGCGCTGCCCGCTTTGATTGCCTGTACGGTAGAAATCGCGGGCGGAGTGCGCGCGGTGGTGCGGCGCAAAAACCGCTAACCAGCGGTTTACGCAGCCCAGAGCGCCGAAATGCCCGCTATTCCCCAAGCCCCGGCAGCTTTCGCGGCGGTCAAGTCATCCTCAGTCAAACCACCAAGCGCAAATACCGGCAAGGTTTGCACACTGAGCAACTCAGTCACGCGCTCCCATCCCAGGCTGGGCGCGCCGGGGTGGCTCCTCGTGGGAAGCACCGGGCCAAGCGTGGCGAAATCGCAGCCAAGGGCGCTCGCAAGATTTAATTCTGCCAACGAATGGCAGCTGGCACTAAGCCAAAGTTCCGCAGGCAGCTGGCGCTTTTTCAGGCGCAGTAATGCCCTCGAAGTCAGGCTAACGCCGCCAAAACGCCAGCGCTCGCAGAGTTCTGCATCATCTTGCAGCATGATTTCAGCGCCGTGTTGTTTCGCAAGATCGCGAGCAAGTGCTGCGATTGCGTGTTGCTCAATCAAAGGCGATTGCTTGACACGCAGCAACACCAATTTCCGCCCCTGTATCAGCGAGCGTTCCAGTGCGCCAAGCCAAATGCGGCGCGCACTCACGCCGGATCCGGGTGCGGGCGGTTCGGGCGTGATTAAAAGGGTATCCGGCAAACCAAGTTCTAATGCAAGCGGGCGGTCGGCGCTAGGCATTTGCAAACGATGAATGCGCGCCGGGCTGACCCATCGGTGTGCTTGGCCTTCTAAACCAATCGGTTCGCCGCGCCAAGCGGTGACGCGCAGTACCGTAAGCGTCAACGATATTTCTTCCTTCGCGTAAACATGCGTGTAGACCGCGTGCGGCGCGCTGGCCAACAGCTCAAGATCTAGCTCTTCTTTTAATTCCCGAGCTAGCGCTGCGGCGGCATCTTCACCGACTTCAATCTTGCCGCCGGGAAACTCCCAAAGCCCCTCGTGCGCTTTGCCGCGTGGCCGTTGTGCCAGCAAATATTCGCCACGCGTATTGACGATCAGGCCAGCCGTGACCGATAAATTTTTCATCATTCTACGAAGGCAGAACTGCGGCTGGCTTACGCTTAAGCAGCGCCGCCAAGATTGAGCCACTCACCACCAACGCGGTGCCCAGCCAACCCCAAACGCCAATGCGCTCCGGTGCCAAATGCGTGGGCATCAGCGGTGCCAGCACGCCAATCACGGTGACGGTCATAATCGGCGTGACCGCGAGCACCGCCGAAACGCGCGAAGCCTCCCAATGCACGAATGCTTCGGCAAACGCGCCGTACGCGCCGATGGTGTTGATCGCGCAATAGCCAATTGCCCACCAGTGCACCGAGTCGATATCAGCAAAATTACTAAAGTGCGCGAACGGCAACAGCGCCAGGGTGGCAATGAAATACATCACCAACATAATTTGCTGCGAGCCTAGCCGTGCCAGCAGTTTTTTCTGGATTAGCGCATACAAGACCCAACTTATTGCAGCCACAAATATTAGTGCAGCGCCGAAACTGTAGCTTGCTGCCGCGACTGATTTTTCGCGTTGCTCTAACGCAAACAGGCTTAAACCAATGGCGATGGCGGTAAACCCAAAAATTTGGCCACGGCTAACGCTTTCTTTGAACAGAATGATGCTGCCAATGGCCAGCATCAATGGCGCGCTTTGAATCAATAGTTGCGCGTTCGCAGGCGTGGTGTATTTCAGGCCCAACAAAAATAACACGTAATTGCCAATCAGACCCAAAGCAGCCACGAACAATAGCTGCCAGCGCAAACGCCCTAAGTCGCGAAACCCGGCCATTTGCCCGCGTGCTGCTAACAAAATAGCGGTAAAAACAAAGGCGCAGAAAAAGCGAAACCAAGTCAAAGTCATCGGCTCGACGACTTCAAGTGATATTTTCAACGCCGCCGGCAACGTCGCCCAAAACAAGCACGTGAGCAGTGCCAGCGACAAACCCAATCGCCAACGGCCTGAGGTAGCAGGAGCAGTCATAGTTTGGAATTTCTAACGTGATAAGCCAACGAGTGTGGCAGGCGAAACCCTAGGCTTATGTGAATTGCTTCGTCGTCCCCGCGAAAGCCGGGATCCAGGGGCGGTGCATCAGCATTTGGCCAATGCATAGTTTGCGATAACTGGATTCCCGCCTGCGCGGGAATGACGCACTAAAAAACTCAGCTAAACCGCGCTTTGATTCGCGAAAATAGACTTTTGCCGTCCGCCGCCTTGTCGTCCGGCACAGACGCGCTGTGCAGGGTGCGTGGCCGAGTGCGAACCAAACCAAGCGCCGCGTAGCCATTCAAGCAACCCAGCACTTCGACCGGCGCGATCGCAAGCTTTTGCGCCGCATCCGCAACCGGTGAAAAATCTTTGAACGCCTCTGCAATGCGGCCAAAATCGGCGAACCGTGCATAAGCGACAGGCGAGCGTATTTGAAACTCTAGCTCTGTGTGATCATATTTTCCGGCGGCATTACGGATCCCCAACATAAAGCGCTCTTTCGCGGTCATTACGCCAAGGGTGAACAGTAATGGCCCCATGCTGGCTTGGGTTTCGTCACTTTTTGGCGGAACCACACCGCTCAGCTTCGTCCAAAGTGCGCCGTGCTGCATCAAACGCATGTAAAGATTGCTGCGGTTGAAGCCTCGGCAACGAAAGCTGTTGTTACCACGATCAATGCGCACGGATTCGTTGTTCGGAAAACGCAAGTCAAAAATCCCTGGCCCGGCTTGCATCAATGCGTCTAAAAACGCGGGCATATCCGCACTGCCGGAATAACCCCGTGGGTCAGTGACGTGTTCTGCCGCCTTGACGGCACTTTTCAAATCGCTGGTCTTCAAATCACGCGTTTTGAGCTCGCCGAGCGCAGGCCGTATCACGGTTTTTGCGGCAACTTTGCCCGCAGCTGGCAAAATTGGTGTTGTCGGTGCCGCAGGCGCAATTCGCGGCACTGGCATTCCCGCAAGTTCCGTCAACATTCGCTTTAATGCCCCCAGCACGATAGGCCGCGACAAGCTCGCGCGTACGGTGCCGCTCGGGGCGATTAAATCCAGTGCACTTAAGCGCGCCAAGTTTGGTACCAGCCGCCAAGCACCCGGCACAGGGCTAATGTGTACGCGCAAAACGCCTTCACTCGTTGGGTTCAACAAGGGCACTAAGCCCGCGAGCATGCGTTGCTCGGCTGCACTTAGCGCAGAAACATCAACGTCAAGCTCAACCATTACGCCGCCTCACTTTTAGAAAATAGATTTTTCAATTTCAGCTCTAAACACAATTTCAGCTCTAAACACAGTTTCAGTTCTAAACACAGTTTCAGCTCTAAACACAGTTTCAGCTCTAAACACAGTTTCAGTTCTAAACAAAGTCAAAACTTGAGCTTACCCGTCAAGATATCTTTGAACATCACCCAATCACCCGCGAAACTATACAGCGGATGCTGGAAAGTAGCGGGTCGATTATGTTCAAAAAAGAAATGTCCAACCCAGGCAAAACCGTAGCCGCAAAATAATGCCGCTAGGCACCACCACGCGTTGCCCGTGACTGCAGCCCGTAAAAGCAGGCCGAGCACCCCAACTGAGCCGACAAAATGTAAGCGTCTGCAGACCAAATTTTGATGTTGGCTCAAATAAAACGGGTAGAACTCAGCAAAACTGGAAAATTGTGACATGTTAGCGTCCTGTTACTCGTTGACACGGCGCGCTGACTTTAGCAAAACCAGCCAATTTAGCCACGTGGTTACGCGCGGAATCTAATCCGATGCCAACACGCGCACCCAGATTCAGGGGTGCCATTCAAACTGATGGATCGTCATCCCCGAATGTTTTAGTCGGGGATCCAGCCAACACTTGCGCAAAGTACAGCTAATAGCGATGGTGCAACGCTAAAACAAGCGCCCTGGATTCCCGCCAAAAGCACGCGGGAATGACGAACTCAGAGTGCCGTCGCCGCATTAAATTCGAATCAGCGAAAATTACCGAGATTCCCCGTCAGTTTGAATTGCACCCGCATTTCACCCTAAACCAATGCCATCGCCGCTGCCCGTTGCGCACGCAAATCATGCGGCAATTCGGCAAATTGATAGTCAAACATGGCACTCACCGGTGGCGGTGCCAGTTCTAGATAGGCATTAACCTCGGCATCGATATCCGCGCCGCATTCCTGCAGCCAGTGTTGTTCAATCGCTTCCGACCAATGGCCAGCG
>JAYVAQ010000370.1:0-2339 GCA_043750875.1 Rhodanobacteraceae bacterium | reverse complement strand
AAAGAAGCTGCGCCAAATCAAAACGCAGAATAGAGAATTGAAGTCTTCAACGATTGCACTTGTTCGCCGCGCCGACGGTTCGGCGCTACTTGTCTGCCGTTTCGCCTTGCGGCGAGACTTAGGCGACTTTGAGCACTAACTGCTTGCCGCAAGCGACGGCGTACTTGCGCAGCGTTGCCAAGGACGGGGAGTGCTTTCCGGTGGACAAAGATCGCTCCAGACGGGCGATCGCCGGGGCATGTGTTCCCATGCGCTCCGCCACCTGAGCCTGCGAAAGCCCCGCCTCGTGGCGGGCTTTTAACAGGGCATCCAGAAGCTCTCCTTCTTCACGCTCGATGCGCTCAACCTCCGCCACGACAGCAGGGCGGTGCATCAGCGTCTTGACGATTTGCTCATGTGTTTTCACGTTTCACCTCTTTCATCCTGGAGCTAGCAAGACTTAGATCAGCTTGCGGAGTCTTTTGTGTTTTCTTTATGAAGCAATGGAGCATGAATATTCGCTTGCCAACGAGGGTGCAGTAGAAAACGCGTGCAATCCCGTCTGCACCTTTTAGGCGAAGCTCAAATAGGCCATGACCGAAGGCCTTTGTATGAGGTTCACCAAGATTAGGGCCGAGCGCTGCCATGCGACGCGTCAGGACGATTTAGCGCGCAGCTAAAGTGTCGGGCAGTGCCAGGATTTCTCCTTGCACTTCTTCACTGTAGTAATCGATCTGATAGTCCATGCGGCACAGTAACAAATATGTTCACATCGTGCAAATTCGGCGTGTGCACCCTAAGGTGAACACTTGACAAGCAGCCAGAACGCCAGCGCAAAATGTAGTCGTACTTGCCGGACTGGGATCAACAAACGCGACCTTATCTGACGCTTTTGCAGTTTAAGGTCACACCATGACCAAGCCAAAAAAGCCACGCAAACAATACACCTTTGGCAACACGCTAAAAGACGGCAAACTTTACCTTTTCCAGCCAAACGAACTCGTGGTGATTCGCGGCTGGCCGGAAATGCGGGCGTGGCGGCGCACGCCGGTGCGCGGTGGTTGGACGAATGTGCGCCCGGAATTGCAGCTCATTCCGAACAACGGCACCTTTCAAACCGCGCGACGCGATAGCGACTGGCTGGCCAACGTTTGCCCGCATGATGTGCCCAGGCAAGCGCCGGATGCTGCTGATAGTTGGCTACATACAAGGGATTTGGCAGCGCTATTCCGGCAAGCGGCGTCCTATTGTGCCTTCGAGTTAGAACAAATTGGCGAAGCGCTGGTGCCAAAGGATCTAACGCGCATGTTCGAATTTTTAGCGCCGTTTCCCTGCATGGTTTTGGCGGCGACTTTTCCATTTAAGCAGCGCCAGTGGCACCTAGCTGCGTTTTGTGCCCGCGTTACCGGCGGGCTGACCTTATTGCGCAGCAACCCGGCGTTAGCGTTTTGCTTGGCATCAAATAGTTGCTTTCGTGCGCCCTTACCAACGCAGCCCATGCGCGATGCCCGGCGCTGGATCATGAAAACGCGCCGCGCGATTGCGGCTTGGTTGGGCTTTCCTGATTGCGAAAACAGTGTCGCTATTCTGGCGAAAATTCCTGCGGATGCCTGTGATATTGCGCTTCTTAGAAGATTTCGCGACGTTCTGCATCAAGATCACGCCGTAAAAAAGGTGCTGAGCCACGCAACCGCAATCAGCGCGCGAACACTTGCGCTGTGCACGCATCCGTTACTTCAACCTATGCTTGCAGCACCTGCCTTGGCGCAATTTTCCAGGCTTGCTTGGACTTCGCAGCGCGAAGTCTTCGAGTTGATTCGCATCGCAGCGCGCTTGCGCAGCTTGCAGGGCGCGCTGATGCCCACGACCTGGATTAATTTTCGCAGCCTAGCGGCACTGGAACGCCAACGCGAGGAAATCCTTTGCCTAGCAGATCAGAGCGGCATCAATATCGCTGCGTGTGACCGGCTTAGCAATTGTGGGCCGCTGGCCGAAATACGTCTTCCGCCATGGTTTGAAGAAATTACGAGCGCGGTACAGCTATCACTAGAAAGTGCCGAAATGCGTCACTGCGTTCGCGCATATCAATTGCAGTTACAAACCGGTTCGGCGCGCATTTTTCGCGTGTATTCGCCCGAGCGCTGTACTGTGATGATCACGCAAACCGGCCGGTTTGAGATCGCTGGGTTAGAAAACTTGAAAGTGCAGCCGGAAACCAGGGCCGCCATACTTACCGCATTGCGACCTATTTTGTCGCATGGCTAAGTAATGGTGGTGTAATCGCCATCAATAAACAGAGGAGTCAGGCTCAAATGAAACAAGCGACATTAATCCGCAATCTAAAATTATTTAATGCCAAG
>JAYVAQ010000369.1:0-9278 GCA_043750875.1 Rhodanobacteraceae bacterium | reverse complement strand
GCCGCTGTTTCGATCGGCACCGTGGCCGTTACCGCCGGTGAATTTGGTCCGTTTATTGGGGTTTTGGCGGGCGTGGTGATGCTGTTACCAGCAGCGATCATTGTTTCGATTGTGATGGTGCCGATTATGTTGGCACCCTGCGCACTGGCGCTGCGGCGCGAGGGTGCGTTCGCGGCGCTCGGCACTGGCTTTCGCCTTATGGGCAGGCATTTTTGGCGCAACGTTATTGTGATGACGGTGCCCGGCGTGCTGTATTCCATTGCCTACAGCGGCGTGATGGGAATACTTGGGGTTACCGTACTTAAAGGCGCGGTGATGGCCAGTAGCAGTGCATTTAACGTGTTGGCACAAATTCTTGTGGTGCCACTAATCGCTTTATTAATGCCGCTTTTCATTGCCAGTGTGATATCACTTTTTGCGGATCTATTGGTGCGCCGTGACGGTACCGATTTGAGGCAGCAGCTCGATGCGTTGTAAGTTGACTTGCTTGCAAGTGCGTTTATTCGCGGCTTTGCTGGGTGTTTTCGCGTCTGGCGAAGTGCTGGCTGCCTGCCCGGATGCCAACGCTACGATTGCCGTTGCCTGCCCGGAACTCTATGCTGAATTAGATCGCGTCGGCCTGGTCGATGCGTTGGATTTGGCACCTGAAAGTGCCAGCGATGCGCAAACAGTGCTGCAACTTGAGCAATATCTGGCGGCAGCGCATGCGGCTGAGCTAAGCGTGCCGAGCACTGACGAAAAATTGCTGGATCAGGTGATTTCCGAGAATTATCGCGCCGCGAAACGAAAAGAACTCAGCTTTATGGAGCGCCTAAGTGCCTGGTGGGATTCGCTTTGGGACAAAGGCGATGAGAAGGAATCGAATATTGATTTTTGGAAAAAGTTCATCCCAACGGAAACCTTCGCACGCACCCTGTTTTATGCACTCTCCGGGCTATTGGCGGCGCTGTTGTTGGTTTATGGCTGGCGCGAATTGCAGCCATTTATAGCGGCGCGCCGCAGTGCTGCAGCAAAACTCAAAGCCAAACCTAAAAAAGCAATAGAAACTTGGCCGCCGAAGCTATCGCAATTGCCGGCAAATTTGGCGCTCGCCAGAGCTTATGCGAGTTTGGTAAGGCTACTGACTGAGCGCCAAAAACTACCTGATGTGCCTGGGCTAACGCACGCGGAGCTGGCGCGGGCATTCGCAAGTCAAGCGCATACAGATAGCGACCACACTCAGCGTTTTAGCGGCATTAGCCAACAAGCGGCGCAGGTGCTATTCACCGAACAAGCGGTTAGCACTGATGAATTGGCTATTTTTCTGAGCCAGGCGACGGCGCTCGTGTCGGCATCGGCAAATCCGTCCGCCAATGCAGTGCAAGCAAAAGAGGCAAAACATGCGTGATCGCGCTCTCAGCCTAGCGCTGGCGCTGTTGGCGATTTTGCTGTTCGCGGGCATTTTTATTGAGCCTAAACCGCAGCTTAGCAATTCCATGGCGAGCACCGTGGATCAAGGTGAACAAGGATTTGCCGCGTTCTTCCAATGGTTGAAGGCGCGAAACGTGCCAGTGGCGTCATGGCGTGAACGCTGGTTTGAGCTGAAGCAAAATTATCAAGCCGGCCATGTGTTAGTGAGTAGCGTGCCATTTCGCATGCAAGATGAGAAAAGTGGTAACTGGACGGATGCGCCCAACATTTACGTTAATGCACGCGAGCAAGCGGCGATGGTGCGCTGGATCGCCGCAGGCAATACCTTGGTACTACCGATAGGCGCGCTCGATGCCGAGGGCAACACCCGCCAAGCGCGCGCAGAAACGCGCCAGGAACTCAGTTATTTTGATTTTTTCGATAAGCTGGGCTGGGCGCTCTCTGGCAGCGCGATAGAATCAGATGATGAAGAAGATACCGAAGCGAACGAGGACGAAGACACGGATGCAGGCGAGGTAAACGCAGATGAACGCGCTGATAGTCCTACTGATGTGGAAAAGCTTGAAGCCGAGATTGCAGTCGCCAACGCCCGCCCGCAAGCGCTACATCAATTGCAACTGCAGCTTTCACCGAACCTAGCGACGCACAAATTTGAGCACATCGCTTGGGAGCCGCAAGGTTCGCAGAGCTTGGCATTTGCGCCGATTGACAGCAGCGCTGAATGCAGTGCCAGTGGCGCGGAAGACTCGAACTCAGACGACGCAGATCAAAACTCTGAAGAATATGAAGATGAATCAGATGATGCAGAGTTAGCAGAAACTGACTCGGCCCGCGTTGAAATTGATTATTCCAAAGATGAAATTGCGGCGGATGGTTCTGTCGCCAATCCAGACGGCGCAGCTGCAACAACAGCAGCAGCAAGCATATGCAGCGCGCGCGGTTTGAAACAGGCCTTGGTGTTACTGCGCTCTAGTCGCGATCAAACTGCCGCCGGCTGGTGGCTACCGGTTGGCCGCGGTGGTGTGGTGGTTTTGGGCTATGGCAGCCTGTGGAAAAACCCCAACTTGGCGCGCGAGGGCAACGCAATTGCAGCGCAAACGCTGTTAAGCAGTTTTTTAAAGCCGGGCGGCGTGGTGTTATTTGACGACTATCGTTACGGCTTGAGCAGTATTTACGACCCGGATGCGCTACTCGCCGATCCGCGCCTGTATAAAACCTTGGGCGTACTTGCGGTGCTATGGTTGCTCTACGCTGTTGGACGCTCGCGGCGCATGTTGGCGGTGCGCATGCCTGAGCCCCGGCCATCCAGCGCTAGCTTTGCCCGTGCCATCAGCGATTTCTATGCGCGCTCTTTAACTGCGGCAGAATTGGCTGAGGCCTTGGGCACGCATTTTCTCAATGGTGCACGGCGCGCGTATGGCATTAATGGCACCGACGCCAGCGTTTGGGCTAGGCTCAAACGCGAAGGTGCGCTGGACTCTGGGCTCTTAAACACAATCGAAAAATTGAGTTTTGGTAACGGCGCGGGGCGAAATAATACGCAATTGACCAGCCATATTTTGGCTTTAGAAAAACGGTTTAGGCGCTAGCGTAGCAATCCGCCAACGGCGGATAAATTGCGAAGCTGAAACGAAGTTTCTTGAAAGTGAACTAGCATTTCAAAGTTCACTGTTGCGTAGGCAGCTTAGCAATTTCCTGATCGATGTAGTCAGCGGTATAGCTCGCGGGGTTCACTTTTGCCGCCGCAAACGCCTGCCGCGCAGCTGAAATGTTTCCGCGCTTTGCTTGCGCCATGCCTAGGGCAACGTGTGCATCGCTAGATTGCGGATGCAGGGCGACTGCGGCTTTTATGTAGGCCAAAGCAAGCTCACCAAAACCCTCAGTTTCCAGAGTGTATGCAACGTTGAGTTCGTCCCACTCTGAGCGTTTATAGGACCCCATTATTCCTTGCATTTCGGATGGCGAAATCAACCGATTCATCGCGGCAAAGTGCGTCGTTAAAGCGCCAGCTAAGCCAGCTTTTCCTTTATTGTTAAGGTTTTCATAGATTTGATTGAGCGCTGAGAAGTATTTTTTGTCCGTCGCAGACTGCGCCTCGACCCGCTGGAAAAAAGCGGTGCGGTAATACTTCATGCTTTGGCTATTTTCGCTCCATGCGAGCAGACGCAGGCCGTCTTTTAATCGTTGAATTTGAATTTTGTAAGGTTGTCCACCGATCAGATCAAAACTAAGCGCGTGGGAATTTGGCGTTGTTCGTTTATAACGAAGCGCTGCGGCTAGTTGGTAATCGGTTAGCTCAACTTCCCAATGCGCCGACGCTCCTGGCTTAGCAACTTGTTGCAATTGCAGCTGGCTACCAAAACTATAGCGAATTCCACTTTGACGCGAGCGCCAGATACCGCTCAAGTGCGCTTCAAAACTTTGACCCGCTGCATTTTCGGGCAAAGTCAACGGGTTGTAATCCGGCGTCGTTGGTTTATTTTCTACACCGTCAGCCAAAATTTTCCGCGAACTGGAGTTTAGCTGCGCGTATATGTCAGCCGTTACCTCAGGCTGTGTCAGCGGGGTTTCTACTTGTCTTGTATTTGTATTTGCAGGTGGCGCACCAAAGAGCGTCTGTGCAATTGCGATGGCACCCGCAAGCGTGCCGATCGGGCTAGGGTGCATGCCATCTCCAGCGATTAATGACTGCTGCAACGGGCCAGATAAATCAGCAATCATCTGCCCTGCGCGAACCAGTTTGGCTTCCCCAAGCTGCGCCGCGCGAGCAAATGGGTAGTCGATAAAAGCCAAATCAACACCCAGCGTGGTACGTTTTAGTTGATAGGAAAACAGCACCGGTATGGCATCGACGGCGTGCGCTTGATCCATAAAAAACTGTGCTGCGGCAAAAAACTTTACCGGCTCGGTCAACACTTTGGGGGAATCATCGATTTGGTATCCGGCCAGAATTTCTGCACCTGGCTGCAAGATCAAATAATTCGGACGCATCTCTTTTATTTTAGCCGCTACAGCACCGGTGTTTTTATGACCATTTAGCGTTTCGCCATCGGGCGCAAGCATAGCGACTTCAATTTCTAATTCAGGATATTTGCTTTCCACATAGCGTTTAAATGTGCCCGGCAAATCATTGCGATTCGTCATACTGTTGCCAACAAAAAGGAATTTTATTGGTGCAGAACCGGGAACGGGTTCGCGAACCGGTTCGGAGGCGCTAACAAGACTTGTATGAAATAAAATGGCACAGAACAGCAACATTAGGTTTAATAATTTAGGCGTCATCGCAGCGGCAATCCAAAAATTCTCGCGCCATGTGCGCGGCTGGCAAGACTGAGCAATTTGCTTTTAAGTTCCCCGCTTTAAGTTCCAGGCACGGCCGCCCAGTATCATTAGTTGCCAGCCTGATATAGTCAAAACCAATACAAATTTAGGGTGGATAAAATGATTAAAGCACGCGCGATTAAGCGCCTTTTTGCCTTATTGCTGACGACGCTAACTTGGCCCGCTTTTGCCGCCCCTGCGGCATCAGATCACGCCGCAATTACACCCAAAGTCATCGCATGGCGACGTGATTTTCATCAGCATCCCGAGCTAGGTAATAACGAGGTGCGCACAGCGGCCATTGTGGCAAAACATCTGCAAGCGCTTGGCATGGAGGTACGCACAGGCATCGCCCATACCGGCGTCAGCGGAATTTTGAAAGGCGCGCGCCCAGGGCCACGAATCGTGCTGCGCGCGGATATGGATGCATTACCGGTTAAAGAGGAGACTGGTTTGCCGTTTGCATCGAAAGTTACCAGCAGCTATCGCGGCCAACCGGTCGGGGTAATGCATGCTTGTGGTCATGATGCGCACGTGGCCATTTTAATGGGCGTCGCCGAAATTCTTAGCTCCAAGCGCTCAGAATTGACGGGCGAGGTCATGTTCGTGTTCCAGCCCGCCGAGGAAGGCCCGCCTGAAGTTGGGCAAGCTTTCGGCGCCGCGTTGATGATGGAAGAAGGTGTTTTTAAAAATTTCAAACCGGATGCGGTGTTTGGCCTGCATGTCTGGGCCGCATTACCGGTTGGCAAAGTGGGCTATCGCAGCGGGCCAACAATGGCGGCTGCGGACGAATGGACACTGCGCATAAACGGCAAGCAATCGCACGGCTCGCGTCCCTGGGATAGCGTTGATCCAATAACCGTTGCCGCACAGATCCAAATTGCCGCACAAAGCATCATTGCGCGCCAAATTGACATTGTGCGCTCGCCGGTGGTGTTAACGACCGGTGCCATCATGGGTGGCGTGCGTTACAACATTATTCCCGATCACGTCGACATGACGGGCACCTTGCGCACCTTTGACCCGGCCGTGCGCGAAGATGTGATTAAGCGCTTCGAGCGCACCGCCAAGGCGCTCGCCCAAGCCAGTGAAGCGAGCGCTGAGCTGCGTGTATCCGTCACCGCGCCGTTAACCGCAAATGACGCTAAATTGAGCGAACGGGGCGGTGCCTCGCTTCGGCGCGCGCTGGGCGACGCGGCTGTGGTTGAAATGCCCTTGTTAACCATCGCCGAAGATTTTTCCCAATATGCGCGCGTTGCGCCTAGTTTTTATTACTTTGTCGGTGCCACTGCACCCGACATTGATCTGGGCCGCGCACCCAGCAATCATTCGCCGCTTTTTATGCTGGACGAACGCGCATTAATGATTGCGGTAAACACGCTTACGCAAGTCAGCTTAGACGCTTTGAGCGCAAAGTAATCCAGCGTGCACGAGCAGCCGTCACACATTTTGCCGCGAGTGCCAGATTTTCGCGTCTATTTTTTAGGCGACTGTGCGCTGCAAGTCACCGCCGTTGGCGCCTACGCCCTACCCTCTCCCAATTTAACGCAAACGCTGCGGGCATTAGCGCAGCAGCTGCGCGAGCTTGATTTTGTCAGCGCGGCCATCTGCGCTTTCGATAGCGTGACGCTGATTTTGCAGCCGCTCACCGACGCACAGTTTGCCTTGCGGCAAGTCGAAAACGCGCTGACGAAAGAATTACATGTGGGCTCGCAAAAGCAAGCGCGCGCGCATCGAATTGGCTTCAGTCGCGCATCGCTTTCTGCCGAGTTCCAGGGCGATCTCGCGGCGGCAGCGGCGCATGCAAAACAATCAGAACTTGACTGGCTGGCGCAATTTTGCGCCACTCAGTTTAGCGTCGCGATGATTGGCTTTAAGCCGGGCTTTCCGTATTTGTTGGGCTTGCCCGAGCAGCTTGCCATGCCACGATTGGCGACGCCGCGAATATCAGTGGTCAAAGGCAGCGTTGCAGTTGGCGGCAGTTTTGCCGGAATTTATCCGACCAACTCTGCCGGTGGCTGGCACGTTATCGGCATCACCGACGCGGTTTTATTTGACGTGTGCGCCCGTGAGCCTTGTCTATTTGCCGCCGGCGACACGGTGCAATTTGAATTGCAGCGCAATTAGATAATTTTAGAAAAACTTCGTTTATTGCGTGCGCGAATCGCTTGTTTCGCAGCCCTTTCTAGCGCTACATTCAGTGCATGCTATCGCGCACCTACCTCGCCAATCAGATGTTGATCGCCATGCCCGCCATGGACGACCCGAATTTTTCGCGCAGCGTCACGTATATGTGTCAACACGATGCGGACGGCGCAATGGGAATTGGCGTGTCGCGTTCCGCTAACTTTCGGCTTATTGAAGTGTTAGAACAAATGAAAATCACCACCGCACTGCCAGCGGTTGCCGCGCAGCCGGTATTTTTAGGCGGCCCGGTGCAAAATGATCGCGGTTTTGTATTACATGAACCTTGCGGAGACTATTTAAGCAGCATGCGCCTACGCGGCGGCTTATGTTTAACCACCTCGCGCGATTTACTAGAAGCGATTGCCGAAGGCGAAGGGCCACGCCACTACCTGGTCGCACTGGGCTTTTCTGGCTGGGGCGAAGGCCAGTTAGAGGCGGAGATTTCGCAAAATTCCTGGCTCAATGCGCCGGTCAGTCGTGAGCTGATGTTTTCCACCCCAATTGAGCAGCGCTGGCAAAAGGCCGCCGCACTGATGGGCGTCAACTGGCACGCCATGGCAGGATACGTTGGCCACGCTTGAATTCCCCATGCGTGGGCTAAGTAATTATCTAAAAAATGCAGGTCAGTTGATCTCGAATTTTTTCGGGCAACACGCCCGGCATACATAGAATGTCGGTGCGCGTAGCGATGTCGCCGAAATAGTTTAAGCGGACAGGCGTCAAGCAGTCGTCATCCGCCTTGCAATCTCCGGGAGGGTTTTCACCACAAGGGTCTGTATCCTTGGGGCCACCCCAAAGCACACCGATAACCGCGCCCGCAGTTTTATCGATAAACGGACCGCCCGATGCACCATCCGCTTGATCTGCACTGGCGCAGAACATTGATGCCACTTGCTCATGAGTAGAGTTGCCACCCTGAAATACTTGGTTGCTAAGTAGGCTTGGACCAATTGCCATAATTCTGTGCGATGGCGTAGACCAGTCCACCTTAACCAAACTACTGCCAACAATGTGACCATAAAACTGGAGTCTAGTCGATGGCTTCGGCAATACTTTAATCGCAAGTGGCGCAATTCCCGCCGCACGCTGCTTGAGTCGCACTAGCGCCAGATCCCCTTGTCCCAAACGAGATTCATAAATTGGCTTTGCAACCAATTCAAAGCGTTGCCCCTGATATTTATAGGGTTTCTGTGGCACCGCAAAAGGCCAAAACTTCGGGTACCAGTAAATCGGCGCGCCGACACTAGCCAGCGATTCTACACAATGCTTTGCCGTGACGATTAGATCCTCGGCTACCAGGGTGGCGGTGCATGTGCCGCCCTTCGCCCCCAGCGTTTTCGACATTCGCCTTCCCTGTAAACAGAGTAGCGGTGGGTGACGATCTGCGATGTAAGGAAACTCCTTACCGCCTTGCAATAGCCCGATGGCAGACGGCGCATTCCCTTCGCTAACGGCAAATTCAGCAACACAAAACGCCGCCCCGAGCGTAACTTTTTTTGGCCCGGGGCAGTACTTACTTGAGTGCAAGGCGAGAAAAGGAACTGGGTTGCCGTCGCAGTAATATTCTTCATCCACTTGCGCCCCACCGTCCTTGCCGAAATCGCAGCCAATTGCGATTCCTGCGGCAAGTATTAACCCGAACAGCCCAGCAATCCTGTTTTTGGACGAACTACTCATCAGGCGCTTCACTTTGGGCCAGTTAATCCATCACCATCGGGCGACGGTGCACCACCAGGCATTGTTCGCGCCTTGATGCTAACTTCAATTTTCTCCTCGCCGACAAGCGCGCGTGCGGTAAAACGCCAGCTTGTGACATAACTAACGCCATTTCTTCGAATTACGGATTGCGCATAAAGAATTCTGGCAATACCGCCGCCTATTGCACTGAGCGCGAGTGATTCATTCTTGTTTTTGAAATAAACAGATTCAGGATTTCCGCCGCTGTCGCCCTCGAAAGTAACTTCTGAGCCGGCACTTATCCAATCAAGTATATTGAATACGTCAGGTCGGGAAGCAGGTTGGACAGTCACGTACTTCATTACCCAAGGGTCTTTTTTTTGAAACGGATCTACTTCCAAGCGTTCTTCAGCAGTTTTTTTAGTTGTCATGCTCATTTACTCCTTCGTTGGATTGGTTGACTTACAAATACCAGAGACCGGTAATCGAACTTCCTCGCACATCGTTGAAAAACTTTTTTATCTTTCAGCCGCAACCCAAATTTGAACGCTTGCGATCGCCCGGGGATCACGCACGTGCGGCGAGTTCAAAATTTCACGCAGTGCCATCCGCGCGGCGGCAATTGGGTCCGCGCTGGAGCGCAACAATGGATAAAATTTCGCAAATAGCTGACCTATTTGCGC
>JAYVAQ010000368.1:0-2889 GCA_043750875.1 Rhodanobacteraceae bacterium | reverse complement strand
GACAGGGCTAGCCGGACGCATTATCAGCGAAGCCATTTGCGGGCAAGCATCGCGTCTGGATATTTTCGAAAAAATAAAACATCTGCCCTTTCCTGGCGGGCGCGTATTCCGCACACCGATGCTGGTCGCCGCCATGGCTTGGTACAAACTGCGCGACGCGATGTTTTGAAGCTTCGTTTTTGTGGGAGCTGTTTCAACCGCGATTTGATCTGCCAGATATTCATAAACTCAACAGTATTCGCGCCGGACAGAGGCTCACCTAAAGCTTGAAGTCACTGGGTCCCCGACCACAGCATTCGGGGATGACGGGATTTTTTATGAATTTCAAAAAAACACCGTCTTTCCCGCGTAGGCGGGAACCCAGTGTCGTTGCTCTGATGTTGAAATTTGCAGCAGTGAGTGGTTCACCAGCCATTAGACTTCGCCGATTACGAAGTGCTGAAACAGCAATCGCTGGTAAACCAGCTCCCGCAATAAATCAGACAAAAAAAGCCCCGCAATGCGGGGCTTTCCTAAAACTAAGTACTGCGAATAACTAGTCACCCATTTGCTTTTGCAAATGCTCATAACGCTCTTGTGCATCTAATGTGCGCTCAGCAGTGAGGCGGGCTTCCATACGTTCCAGACCAATTTCATCGCCGGTATCTACGCAATAACCGTAGCTACCGTCGTCAACACGCTTCAATGTGCTGTCGATCTTGTTAATCAACTTGCGGTAACGATCACGAGTACGCAGTTCCAGCGAATTTTCCGTTTCACGAGTCGCACGCTCGGCTTCATCGCCAACATCGCGCACTTCTTCTTTCAGGTTTTCGATGGTTTGCTTGGACTCTTCAATCAAATCGTTTTTCCATTGCAGCAAACGCTGGCGGAAATATTCGATTTGCGAAGGGTTCATATACTCTTCTTTATGCGACGGTTTGTAACCAGCAGGCAAATTTACGCGTTTGATGGCAGTGGCCAGCTTCATGCGTTCCTGGCGTGGCTTGCTTGGCTTGACGTAACCAGCACGCACACCGGCATCGCGCTTGGGCGCAGGTACCGGCACAACGACTGGAGCGACAGCAGGCGTTTTGCCCTTGCTGGAAGATTTAGCGGCAGGAGCTGCGGCTTTTTGTGTTTGTTTGACAGCTGGAATAATAACTTCAACCTTTTTAGCTTCAACTTTTTTGACAGGCGCTGGCGCGGGCTTTGCAGCCGGCTTAGCGACAACTTTTGCGACCGGGGCCGGCGCAGCTTTCTTCGCCGGAGCCGCTTTGGCTAACGGTTTGGAAACGGGCTTGGCCGCGGCTTTGACTACCGGCTTGGCAGCTGGCTTCACCACTTTCTTGACAGGTTTAGCGACTACTTTTTTTGCCGGTGCTTTGGCTGGCGCTTTCTTGGGCGCAGGCTTGGCAACTTTTTTAACCGGCTTGGCAGCTGGCTTCTTGACGGGAGCTGCTTTTTTTACCGGCTTTTTGGCAACTGCGGGCTTTTTGACAAGCGTTTTCGCAGCAGGCTTTTTGGCGGGTTTTACAGCGGATTTCGCTTTGACCGGCTTTGCAGCAGGTTTGGCGGCTTTTTTGGGTGCTGGTTTAGCAGCTTTCTTCATAATTTTTTTAGCGGCCACGGGGGCAATTCCTCTCATTCCTTGAGCCATAAAAGGCGGCGTGTTATAGCCTAGTCCTCAGTTCGCTTCAACCTTAAACTACGCCATATGATTCTACAACTTCCAAAATCCTTCGTCCTGTTTCTACTTCGTGGCTATAAGCTATTGATTAGTCCACTATTAGGCCAGCGTTGCAGGTTTTATCCTAGCTGTTCCAGCTATACCATGGAAGCGGTCGAAAAGTTCGGCGCATGGCGTGGATGCTACCTAGGTGCGCGAAGGATATTGCGCTGCCATCCGCTCAATCCCGGGGGCCATGATCCCGTACCCGAACATTTCAGCTGCAGGCATAAACATGAGTAATTTATTGATCCAGAACGCCAGAATGGTGAATGAGGGTCGCGAATTTAATGGCGATCTACGCATACGAGATACGCGCATTGCCGCAATTGCACCGCATTTGTTTCCGCGCTCGGACGAAAGGATACTCGATATCAAAGGCCGCTGGTTATTTCCTGGCGTTATCGATGCCCAGGTGCACTTCCGAGAGCCCGGATTCGAGCACAAGGGCGACCTGAGTACCGAGCCCGCTGCCGCCGTCGCAGGCGGGGTTACCAGCTATCTGGAGATGCCCAATACCAAACCGCCGGTTCTGGACAACGACGCCCTCGAAGACAAATACGATCGTGCCGCCGGCCGGTCACGCGCCAATTTCGGCTTTTATTTCGGCACCAGCAACGACAATCTGGAAGCCATCAAGCGCATCGATCCGAAATCCACGCCCGGGTTGAAAATATTCATGGGTGCTTCGACCGGTAATATGCTGGTAGACAACCCCGACATCTTGAATGCCGTTTTTTCGCATACACCGGTGCCGATCATTACCCATTGCGAAGACACGCCGATGATCGACGCCGAAATGGCGAAAGCGCGCGAAATCTACGGGGACGACATTCCGGTAGACATGCATGGTCAGATCCGTTCACGCGAAGCGTGCCTCAAATCGACGCAACTGGCGATTTCGCTAGCGAAGAAGCACAGCACTCCCCTGCATGTCCTGCACATCAGCACCGCGGAAGAATTGGCCTTGTTTACGCCCGGGCCGGTGGCGGGCAAACAGATTACCGCTGAAACCTGCGTGCATTTCTTGCATTTCGCGCATAACGATTATTTCCGGCTGGGCAACTTCATCAAATGCAATCCGGCGATCAAGGAAAGCACCGATCGCAGTGCCCTCCTGCGGGCGATAGCCGAAGATAGAATTGATGTGCTGGCCACCGACCACGCGCCACATACGCTCG
>JAYVAQ010000367.1:0-6025 GCA_043750875.1 Rhodanobacteraceae bacterium | reverse complement strand
TGGATCGACGGCGCGACTCAGCAGGCCGAAGCTTGATGCGCGAACAGACTCTCCAACAACGATCAGCAAAAGCGTCGGTTTGCGGGATGCGCCGGAGTTAGACAACTGTGCAGTCGTGGACCAGCTCGGGCCACGTTTCACATCTGCACCCACGGGCCGCATCACCGTTGGCAATGTTCGCCCGGTCTTTTTGATATAGGTACGTGTTGCGTTGATCACGTTTAACGGGTTGAGCAAATCGCGCAACTCCGCGTGATTGCGGGCCAGGGATGCTAAGGGCTGAAATTTTGCTGCGATCAGTGCGCCTACCAAGAGCCCACAAACAAAGATCATGATAATGCGTCGCCGCATCGCTTGAGCCAAAGGGCGTTTGATAATTTCCACACCGAACCACATTAACAATGCTGGAACCAGCGCAATTGTCAACGCCGGCCACAGCATCGCGATAGAAAGCCATTCCGCGCTTTCGCGTGCGTCGGATTCGAATGCGCTTTGCAAGGCATGTCGATCAATGATTGCGCCATAGTTATCCATGAAATACGACGCACCCGCAGCAATGACAAGCAATACCGTCAATATTGGCTTTAGCGCGACACGCGGCGTAAACAGCCCCAGCAAAAGGCTTAGCAGCGCCAGCAAGATACCTAACACTGCCACATACGTTAGCCAGTTCTGTGCAGAAATGGCGCCGAGGCCCTGACCCAAACGCTGCCAAAACGCTTGATTCGCGAAGACTAAAAAAAACGCCATCGTCGTAACGATGAGCGTTTCGCTTGATAAAGATATACGATGAAGTTTCATTGCAAAAGGCTAGCAACGACGTCGCAAATTGGCGTTAAGCCCGCAAGTTAAGCCGCTTGAGTTAAGCCGCTTGAGTTAAATCCCGCGAGTTAAGCAAACTGCGCCCGCATCGGCGTTATTCGTAATCTAGAAAGCTGCGCAGCTGTTCTGATCTTGAAGGGTGGCGCAATTTTCGCAACGCCTTGGCTTCAATTTGCCGGATGCGTTCGCGGGTGACGTCAAACTGTTTGCCGACCTCTTCTAAGGTGTGGTCGGTGGTCAAATCAATGCCAAAGCGCATGCGCAACACTTTCGCTTCGCGCGGCGTTAGGCCGGCGAGCACATCGCGCACGGTTTCGGTCAAACCAATTTCGGTCGCAGCATCTGAGGGGCTAACGATGGAGTGATCTTCAATGAAATCGCCCAAATGGCTGTCTTCAACATCACCAATCGGCGTTTCCATCGAAATAGGTTCTTTCGCAATTTTCAAAACCTTGCGAATTTTGTCTTCCGGCATTTCCATCTTTACCGCCAGCTCTTCCGGCGTGGGTTCGCGCCCCATTTCCTGCAGCATTTGCCGACTGATGCGGTTGAGCTTATTGATGGTTTCGATCATGTGCACTGGAATACGAATGGTGCGCGCTTGATCGGCAATGGAGCGGGTAATCGCTTGGCGAATCCACCAAGTTGCATACGTTGAAAACTTGTAACCACGGCGATACTCAAACTTATCGACCGCCTTCATTAAGCCGATATTGCCTTCCTGGATCAAATCTAAAAACTGCAGGCCGCGATTGGTATATTTTTTCGCGATCGAAATAACCAGACGTAAATTCGCCTCAACCATTTCCTTCTTAGCTTTGCGCGCTTTCGCTTCGCCGATGCTGACGGAGCGACTAATTTCTTTGATTTCACCGGTACTCAAATACAGCGCACGCTCAAGCGAAGCGCGTTGCGCTTGTTCGAGCAATACTTGATCGCGAATCAGCTTTAAACCCGCTAAGTAACGCGGCTTTTTCGCGATTTCGTCGTCCAACCAATTCATATTCGCTTCGTTGCCGACAAAGCTCTTAACGAACTGCGCTCGCGGCATTTTGCCCCGGTTGACGCATAGTTCGCTGATAGTGCGTTCGTGGCCGCGAATGCTGCCCACAACTTCGCGCAATTTTACGGTAAAGCTGTCGATCATGATCACCGGCAGTTTCAAGCGCATAAAATCGGTGCTCATCTGCTGGCGAATGGCATCTGAAGCGTCGGTGCCTGAGCCGGACACCGCGACGATATCCTGGAAGCTTTGATATTGCGCGCGTAGCTCATTCATGCGCCGCTTCACTTCTTCAGGATCCGGGCCTAGATTGCCTGGCGCGTCTTCTTCGCCTTCGCCTTCCTCGCCTTCAGCGCCTTCTTTTACTTCTATTTCTTTGGCTTCAACGATGACGCCGTCTTCATCTTCGCTTTCTAGAACTTCCTCAACCAATTCTACCGGCGGCTCTTCGATATCAATAAAGCCAGTCAATACTTCCGATAAGCGGCGCTTGCCATCTAAATGTTGATCGTATTCTTGCAATAGAATTTGCACCGACCAAGGAAAGGAGCTGAGCGCGGTTTGCACCTGCACCAAGCCCTCTTCAATGCGCTTAGCGATCACAATTTCGCCTTCGCGGGTCAGTAGTTCAACAGTGCCCATTTCGCGCATATACATACGCACCGGGTCAGTCGTGCGGCCAACTTCGGTTTCCACCGCTTGCAAGGCTTGTACCGCTTCCTCAGCTTCTTGATCATCTGCCTGTGGCGCAGGCGTTTCCTGCACGATCATCGCTTCCGCGTCAGGCGCGCGCTCATGGACTTGAATGCCCATGTCGTTGATCATGCCAATAATTTCTTCGATTTGATCCGAATCTACGGTCACGTCATCTGGTAGATGGTCGTTGACTTCGGCGTAGGTTAGAAATCCTTGTTCGCGGCCCTTAGCAATCAGCAGCTTCAAATCTGCGCGTGGCTCAATAGCAACCGGATTGGGCATGAGTAGCGACATTGCCGCAGCAGCGGCGGAAAGCTTTTGAGACTGATTCGGTTTGGCCACAGCGCGCTCATTGTTCGAGTTTCGAGGGCGCGGATTATACCAGAACAGCCGAGCTTTATATCCTATCGTTTATCACAAAGCAAGCGTTGTACCGCAATTGTATCAAATGCCTACGAATATCTGGTGATGCTGCGGCGCAGCATCAAAAGGCTTTGACAGCAGCTAGCTTGCCGGATAACTCTCCGACGCTTATCGTTGCGGGCGTCGTGACGAAGAACCGTTGGAGAAATACATGAGTTCTGCCGTTAGCCGCGACGACAAGTTCGTCGCGCCACCTGTCGGGGACATCCTAGGCCACCCAAAGCAACTATGGATGCTTTTCGCGACTGAGTTTTGGGAGCGATTTTGTTTTTACAGCCTGCGTTGGATGTTGGTTTTTTACGTAGTGGCAAAATTTTATGACGGCACCGCTTCCGGTGAATCACCCGCAAATAGCGTTTATGGGGCTTTTACCGCGCTCATTTACGCTTTAAGCATTTTTGGTGGATTAGCTGCGGATCGAATTCTTGGCTACCAGCGCGCAATTTTGATTGGTGCTGTTTTCATTATTATAGGGTTCGTTGCGCTGACCGGCGATTCGCTAGTCTCGTTTTATTCGGGTCTATCATTCGTGATCGTCGGTAATTCATTGTTCAAACCAAATATTTCAACAATGGTTGGACAACTATATCCACAAGGCGATGTGCGGCGTGACCGAGGTTTTACCATTTTTTATATGGGCATTAACGCAGGCGCGTTCGTGGCCCCCATCATTACAGGGTGGCTGGCAGCGCACTATGGATATTTGAAAGTAAATGCGGCAACCCTGCAAAGTTCTGGCTTAAAAACTGTCTTTATTGCTGCCGGAATTGGCATGGTAATTAGCCTTATTTGGTTCTGGTTTGGTAGAAAATCCTTGGGTCATGTTGGTCGCCCCCCAGAAGGCAAAGAGTCTCTAGCCTCAGCGCTTCCTGCTGTTATTGGTGCCATTGTTGCGGTTCCATTGATGTATTTAATGTTGGGCAAGGGCGACTGGTTAAACTATATTTTGGTCGGCATGTTTGTAATCTGCTTGGGTATATTGATTCATGAAGCTATGAAAGATGGCCCAGTTCAGCGGGATAAAGTCATCGCACTTGTCATACTCTTTATTTTCAATATTCTGTTTTGGATGTTTTTTGAACAGGCAGGCAGTTCATTTAGCTTTTTAGCTGAGAAAATTGTCGACAGAAACGTTATGGGCGCTTTTGAATTTCAAGTTGCTTGGTTCCAGTCAGTTAATCCAGCGGCAATTGTAATCTTGGCACCGATAGTTACGGCGATTTGGGCATTTTCGAGTAAGCGCAATTTCGAGCCATCGATCCCTCGAAAATTTGCGTTGGGATTACTCGCAAATGCAATTGGCTTTCTGATACTAATGTATGCATTGCAGTACTTAGTTGACGATCGCAGCATGATTCCGTTCTGGACTCTGACAGCGTGTTACGTCTTTCAAACTATTGGCGAACTGGCAATTTCTCCAATAGGTTTGTCTATGGTTACGAAGCTGGCACCCGCGCGAATTGTGGGCGCTACAATGGGTGCATGGTTCTTAAGCATATCTCTTGGCTACAAAGCGGCAGCCGAACTTGCAGAAAAAATGAGTGCTGGCGAAGACGGACTAACAGTCGCATCGTCATTGTCTGGATTCACTTTTAGTTTTTATTTGCTACTTGGCGCGGGCATCTTGTTGTTTTTGATCGCGCCATTGGTTAACAAACTGATGCACGGCGTAAAATAGCCATTAGCCCCGTAAAAGACCGGCGCGCGTCGCCGGTTTTTTTTCGCCCAAACTCTTGAAGCGCGAGCCCGTTTGACTGCTATTTCTGCCACTGATGTGATCATCGTCGCCTTTAATTCCGGCGCGTGGCTGGCGCGCGCGGTGAACTCGGCTTTGGCTGCCAATACGGTTGATAAAGTGATTGTTGTCGATAACGCTTCTAGCGATCACAGTATCGATGCATTAGCGACCAATACACGCATTATGGTGTTGCGAAATGATTGCAACTTGGGTTTTGCAGTAGCCGCAAATCGCGGCTGCAGCGCGGCGACTGCGGCGAATGTGTTGATCTTGAATCCAGATTGCGTTTTGGGCCAAAGCGATGTGACCGCCCTAATTTCAGCGCGCGCGCATCAAAGCGGGGTCGGCATAATGTCGGCGCAGTTGCTAAATAGTGACGGCAGTTTGCAGCGCCAAAGTTTGCGTCGTGATCCAACACCAAAACGCGCGATTGCGGAAAGCTTAGGCTGGCGCGCGGCGGGCATACACGTTGAAGCCCCGGCTGAGCGCGCTGTAGTCGAGGTTGAGGCGTGTTCGGGCGCGTTGATGTTGCTGGAATCATCTGTATTTGAGGCTGTAGGCGGCTTCGATGAGAATTATTTTTTGCACTGTGAAGATCTGGATTTATGCCGCCGCGTGCGCCAGCTCAAGCTGCGTGTTTTGGTGGATACGCGCGTGCGGGTGGTGCATGACAAAGGCACGTCAAGTACTGCGGTGCCGCGTTTGGTGGCGCGCGCAAAGTATCTGGGCATGCTGCGCTATTTCGAAAAATTTGATGCTGCGAAGACGCTTTGGCCGGTGCGAATGTTGGTCTATCTGGGCGCGTGGTTGCGCTATCGATGGGCGCTATTGCGCAGCTAAGCAGCGCGTTACTACCCGCGAAACAACGCTAAAAAGTCGTGCCGGTTTAATGTGGTTGCCATATCGCTAGGCAGCTTACGAAATTCGTCAACTGCAAGTGGATCCGCGCCCGCGTTGAGTAGCAACTCTGCGCATTGAAACAACGCATGTTTGCAGCACCAATGCAGGGCCCCACGCAGATGCTGATCCCTAACCTGGGCGTTGGCGCCCAAACGCAGCAAAGTTTCAATCAAACTCAACAAACGCGCGTCTTCGGCGTGCCGCATCGTATTCATATTACTGCACAACAACATCATCAGCGGCGCGCGCCCATTGCTATCAATTGCATCTGGATCGGCGCCGCGCTGAATCAAAACCTGCAGCAATTTTTGCCCCAATGCCAAATCTCCACCTGCAAGTAACGCAAGCAATACGGCGTGTACTGGTGGCAATAATGGCAACTCGGGCGTGGTGCTGGCACCTAGCTCAATTAATAAGGTGGCGCAGTCCAAGTCCAGCAAGCC
>JAYVAQ010000366.1:0-3299 GCA_043750875.1 Rhodanobacteraceae bacterium | reverse complement strand
CGAGTTTGCTGCTTTCTAAGACTGAGTATTTTACGTCAATTTCCAGTTTCTGGAGCCTCTAGTGATCCTACGCAATGGTGCGCCATGAAATATGCTCTGTTTACTGCTGTATGTGGCGCCATTGCGTTACTCGCGCTGCGCGCACTAGCGATTCGATATGACTGGTTGGATCAACCAGACGCGCGCAAGGTGCATCGCTCAGCGGTGCCAGCGGTGGGGGGCTTGGCATGGATGCTTGCATTTACCTTGGGTATGGCTGCGTCTGGCCTGCTCAGCCAACAACCGTGGCTAATGCTTGGCATCGGCATCATTTGTATTTTGGGGGCGGTGGATGATCGTATTCCGTTACCGTCATTGTTGCGTTTGTTGGTGCAGTCGCTCGCGGTACTGATTGCTTTTTGGCATAGCGCGCCACTGGCCAATTTCGGTGAGCTATTTTGGCCCGGGCAGGTAATACACGCGGCAAGTTTGACTTGGCCGCTGACGGTTTTTGCCTGCGTGGGTGTGATCAACGCAACCAATATGATCGATGGTATGGATGGCCTATTGGGGATGATTTTGCTTTGCACGCTGTGCCTATTGCTGATTTTTTTCCATCACGCGGGGCAGTCAAGTTTGGCGCTCATGTGCGGGCTTGCCGTTGCCGCCCTCATTCCATTTTTATGTTGCAACGTGCGTACGCCTTGGCTAACTCAAGCTAAAATTTTTTTTGGCGACGCCGGTAGCATGTCCTCAGGGCTTTTGATTGCTTGGCTTTTCGTTAATGCCTCACAAGCACCCTTGCACACTTTCGTGCCCGCTAGTGCTTTGTTTTGGCTGGCAGTACCGCTTGTGGATACCGTTTCGTTGATGTTGCGGCGCGTGCAGAACGGTAATTCCCCCTTCAAGCCGGATCAACAGCATTTGCATCACTTGCTGCAAAGGGTCGGTTTTTCGGTGTCGCAATCACTTTGCTTGATGTTATCGGCAGTGATCCTGCTGCAGTGCATTGGCACGCTTTTTCACGTAATGGCGGTACCGGCCGCAATCCAGCTTTTAGTCTTTCTGCTGGCAGCGATTTGCTATCACCTATGGGTGACGCGCGCGGTCAAACACCAGCGCTGGTTTGGCCGTAAACTTAGCTCGTTACTGGCAACTGACGTTGGCAATGCATGAGCAAACCGGAAGTCGCTAATGCCAGCGAGCGCCGTCGGCGAAGCAAAACAAATTTAAGTCAGCCTGCAAAACAGCGTTCGCTGGGCGAAATTTTTAACCGCGAACGACGCGAGGCGCTCGCGTTTTATGGCTTGCTGCTGACCTTGAGCATCATGCCCTTTTTCTACGGGGGCAATCGCGACTGGGTTTGGGGCAGTTTTTTGGCATTGACAAGCGCTGTGAGCGCGTTGCTAATTTGGACAGTTCCCATCTCAGAACGTCTTGCATCCGTCGGTATACACCGGCGCAGGCCGTGGTTATTAGTGCTCTTGGCCTTGTGGGTTCTATTGCATCTTGCGCATTGCTGGAGCTGGGCGGGAAGCAGTTTTAGCGCCGACCGTGCGGCCAGCATTCGCGCGCTGCTGAAAACCTGTTTGTACGTGCAGCTGATCGTGCACATCTTGATTTTGGCGCAAACACATCGGCGTCTAAAACGACTATTTAACTTCATATTCATTGCGGCGGTGATGCACGCAGTTTTTGCCAGCATTGCGAAACTTTGGGGGGTACGGTTCGTCTCTGAATATTTCGTATTTGGCATGGGAGGCGGAAGCGCTTTCCTCAATGAAAATAGTTTTGCTGGCTATTTAGAACTCCATTTGGCTGTTGGTGCCGGCCTTTTGATAGCAGGTTTACGCTTCCACGGTGCCGGATCACAAACGTGGCGACAAATCGCTCGTGATTGGGTTTCATTACTTCTGGCGCGTAAAACTCAGGTGCGGATTTGCATGGTGATTTTGGTCATCGCGTTGGTATTGACTGGTTCGCGCATGGGAAACGTTGCCTTTTTTGCAGCACTTTTAGGCACCGGAATCCTCGCCTATTTTTTTATGGCGACACGCCCTCCTGCGCTAGGCGCATTGTTGATTTCGCTAGTTTTGATTGATCTAGTCGTCGTCGGAAGTTGGTTTGGTGCAGATCAAATAGCGTCGCGACTCGCAGCAACGCGAATTGAACTTGGTAATGAGCAAATCGCATTGCAGCCGGGAATTTTGCAGCCAGCCGCCAGAACGCTCCCGCGCGGGCGGTCTGGTGAACCGTTTGAGCTGGATCGAGAACGGCCGGGGCTCACGCGCGTCGCACTCAAATTATTTGCCCAAGCGCCTGTGCTAGGACACGGGGCCGGAAGTTTCCGCACTATTTTCCCGCCCATGCGAAGCGCGGATTTGTCCCATAAATTTTATGATCATGCACACAATGATTACGCGCAGATTCTTTCTGAGTACGGACTGGTGGGTGTAAGCATTATCTTTTCGATCCTGGTGCTGGTGTTGAGCTGCGCGTTTACGGCGTTGCGTCGGCGCTCGGACAAACTGAGCGTAGGCGCGGCTTTCACAGGTTTATTTGGTATCAGCGCTCAGCTAATGCATGGCGTGGCCGATTTTAATTTTCAAATTCCCGGCAACGCAGCAATATTTAGTGCGCTAGTCGCAATTAGTTGGATTAGCCGTCACGGGTTGCGCGATACTAGAAAACCAGCAGTTGAATTAGAAATTGCGGCAGCTCGAAATTCGAGGTCCATACCGCCTGCAACTCGTGAAACTCTTGTCTAATGACTAAAAAATACCTAATTTTTCATTTTTTTTTAATAATTGCGGTAACCAGCGCTCGAGCTGAAATTATTTGCGCACTCGGTCAAACTGATTTCACCCATACCGATAAGCCAGCGAGTGAAATTTCCAGTGAAGCTGCGGCGCTTAAGCCGGCAGCAAAAGGAAAAGATGGCGCCGCCGAGATGGCGCGTCAACGGCGGCTCGAATTGGCTTATATGGCCATTGAAAACGCTTTAAAAAGTGAGGCTGTCAATGAAATACCCAAAGCGAACGCCTATTGGCGATTGGTCAAACAAGACTTGGGCGATACCGGTTGGCGCATGAGCCAGGAAGTTAAAGCCGGTGATGCGCGCGCACGTTGGTTATCTCAGGAGCTTGCCCAACACGGGAAACCAACACCTTGGGCGGGAACTGCTTGTGATGTGCTGGGCGCAATTAGCGCGACTGAGTCACCCAGTGCGCTCTATCGCCGCGCATTGTGCGTCGCAAAAACCAGCCCCAAAGTTGCGCTCGAGTATATGAAAACAGCCGCAAACGGCGGTCACCCGGCGG
>JAYVAQ010000365.1:0-4762 GCA_043750875.1 Rhodanobacteraceae bacterium | reverse complement strand
TGCGGGCAGCGGTTCCGTACGCCAAGCGCTGATTTCAGCAAACGCTAATCCGGGCAAACAAATGATCGAATTCAACATGGGTGCCGGCTGCCCGCGCGAAATTTTGCTGCTAAGCCCGCTGCCAGCGGTCATTGATGATGTCGAAATCAACGGCTACAGCCAGCCGGGCAGCAGCGTAAATACGCAATCGGACGGCTCAGATGCACAACTATGCGTGATCCTCAATGCTGCTGCCGGTACGTTGGCTAATTTCTTATCGGTGCCGCAGGCTGCGGCTGCAAGTACAAGCCTGATCGTCAAAGGCCTGGCATTTGGCGGTGCCAGCGCTGCCACCGGCAGTGCGACCGTGCAAGTCGCGTTGCTCGGCGGCAGTGATCATGTTCTGCAAGGCAATGCTTTTGGCGGCATTGGCCCGGGCACCTTGGGCAATCTTGGCGCGCCGGTGATTGGCATACAAATCGCGGGCGTGGCGCAAAACGCACTTGCTGGTGGGCCTGACGTTGAGCAGCGCAATAGTTTCGCCGGTATGAGCGTCGCGGGCATTTATGTTTTAGGTGCCAGCAGCGGCAACGCGTTTGGGCACACGATTCAAAATAATACCTTTGGACTGACCGGAAATGGCCTCAACGCCAACAGTATCGGTCCGCCGGGCGGCAGCGCTGGGAACGCGATTTTGGCAGACAACACCCCAAATTTAGAAATTTTTGACAACGTGATTGCCGCCGTTCCGAATGATGCGGCGATTCGTATCCAAGGGGTAAATGCGACCGGTTACAGTGTTCGCGCTAACCGTATCGGCACCAATGCCATCAATATTCCAAGCGTCGCATTACGTGTCGCGACAGGAATTAGCCTGAGCGCAGGTGCCCACGACAATGCGATTGGTTCTGGCACCTCCGGCAGCCAATCTAACACCATTTCAAACACCACCGGCCCGGGGATTTGGATCAAAAGCGATGCCGGTAATGGCAATTTGGCGCGTCCGAATAAGATCTTTGCGACCGGAATTTTGGGCACCGGCTTAGGCCTAGACATAGGCGAATTAGGCCAGCTTGCCAATGACGTGGGCGATGGCGACAACGGCCCGAACCGCAGTCAAAACTGGCCTTCCGTAACCCAGTCCAGCGCGAATGCCAACGGCACACGGCAAGTCAATGCGGTGCTTGGTTCAGTCGCAGCCGCAGATTTTCGCATCGATATTTACCGCTCGATAGACTGCCCCGGCGCCAACCCTAGCAACGCAACGGGCGGCAATACGGCGCAGTTAGTGGGCTCAGGCGTGGTGACCACCGATGCAACATTTGGCGTGGCGCAGTACAACGCGATGCTCAGTGGCGCAGGTGCCCCTGGGTTTCTAACCGCAACTGCAACCCGCGTTAGCACGGGTGATACCAGCGAGGTCGGTGCGTGTTTTAAAGAGCCAGACACCTTGTTTGCGAATGGCTTTGAGTAGTTTTCCGTGGGCTATTTTTCGGTTATCTATGGACGAATTGAAGGCGCACGAGATGCATCGCGCCTTCGGTGAATGTTTTTGGACTTTTCGGCGCCGCATGTGGGCTGTATTCGTTATAAGGCAGCTCTCGCTATGCTGAAAGTCACGCTTCACTACTCACCTGCACTCGTCCGGCGCTCAGTCTTTGCGTATCTTCGTCGCGGCTTCGGAAAGACCACCCTTATCGCCCTTGCCGGCCTTTTAGCCGCAGCTGTATTTTTCGTCGTCACCATGCCTGGCTCTTGGCTGGCCGGTGTGGTGTGCGGCGCTGCTGGTGTCCTCACCATTATGCTCATCGGGCTCTACCTTCTTCACTATCGCCAGGGCATGGCGAAGCTTGCAAACATGCAGCAGCCCAACGCCGTCCTTCAGCTCACTGAGTCAGAACTCATCGTTTCATCTCAGGCTGGCTCTTTCACTGCGTCGTGGTCGACATTCACTGGGCTATGGCGGTTCACCGACTTCTGGCTCCTTATAATCGGAAACGGCCAGTTCATGACCCTACCGCTGGACAACCTTTCCGAAGAAGCAAAAACGTTTATCGCATCTCGAATCGGCGCGCATGAAGTGGCTTAAGCAGCCAATAAATATCCGTCGGCAACGTCAGTTGCGTGCTGCAATTAACCAACGCTGTGCGCTTGCCTAAAGCTTGGCGCAAACCTGGCGCACTGCAACCCTTGCCGTTCGCCGGCATAAGCAAAATTGCCCGTAGCAGGTCGCGGCGAAGCTTATGCCCGCACTTTATGAACACCGGAAAATTTGTTTGCGAAAATCTGTGCGTTTTCTCCTAGGCCTAACGTTTAAAGCAAACGAGACGCGTTCTGAGCGATTTCGCCGTGCAACCAAATATGTGCTGGGCGTAATCGGGGCGTGACCAGACTAAATTTTGGAGAAAACCATGCGCAGCAACGATGCAACATACAACACCCGACCAAAGCAACGCTTGGCGCCTGTAGTCATGCCAATGCGACAAAACACAATGCGGTTCGCGGGCATATTGCTCCGAATTTTGTTGAGCCTCGCCTGCACTCAGGTTTACGCAGCCACGTTCACGGTCGATAATGCTGGCTCGCAAGACGATGGCGATGCCCTAGCGCCGGGAAACGACGATGCGATCTGCGATATTAACCCCGCCATGGCCGGCATGCACTGCACTCTACGCGCCGCTATTCAAGAAGCGAACGACACGCCTGGCATCGACACCATTGTGTTCGACGCAAGCATCACCAGCATCACGCTGACCGTTGGGCTGCCCACGATCACCACGCCGATGAATATCAGTGGCCTAAACGCCAGTGCTATCGGGCAACGGGTGGACTTAAATGGCGGCAACACCAACGGCGCGTTTGATTTTAATGCTGGTGCTCAGGGTTCGAGCTTAAAAAACTTTGTCATCCGCAATTTTAACGACGACGGCATCGCGCTGACCGGGCACGGCTACACGATCGACAATAACTACATCGGCGTTATCCCCAGTGGCCTTAGCGTTTCAAAAAACACCGGCGATGGCATCAACGTTACCGGCGTTGCCGGCCCGCCTGCAAATATTCCAACGCTGGGTTTGCCAAGCAATTTGACCAACATTGCAACGATCACGGCGGATTTGATCTTGGCGTTTAGCTCAATCCCGCCGAATAACATCACCAGCAACGTGATTTCTGGCAATGACGGCGATGGCATCGAGATTTTCAGCGAAAACGCGGCTGTCAATATTGTCGCCAACAATAAAATCGGCACGAATAGTTTAGGTCTGCTTGCAATTCCAAACGGAACCGGCGGCGGCGATGGCCACGGCGTGCGTATTAACTCGTTCGCCTATGCCAACGTGATTGGCCCGGGCAATGTGATCAGCGGCAATAATAGCGACCCGAATAGCCACGGGATCGCGCTGATTCCAGGTGCTGTGCGCTACCCGAATTTTGTCAGCGGCAACATTATCGGGCCCAGCAGCGCGATCGTGACCGGCTTGGGGAATTCGGTCGATGGCCTCTTTGTCGATACCCGTCCACAAACCTCCGCTGCACCGAATAACCCAACCAACTACGCGGCCTTTATTGGCCCCGGCAATATCATCGGCTACAACGGCGATGCCGCGAGCATACCCGGCGCAGATTTGGTGAATGGCGCTGATTCCGGTATTGAAATTACTGGCACCAGTTCGCGTGTGCGGGTGCTTGGCAATTTTATCGGGGTCGGCGAAGACCCAATGAATAACGGCACCTTCGTTAATATCGGCAACAACGGTGATGGCATCAACATCAGCCGGGGTGATCTAGAAATTGGCGGGTTCACGCCACCGGAGGCGAACATCATTTCCTCCAACAAGCGCCACGGCATCGCGGTGCGCGGCTCGGGTACGGACACGGTAAAAATCACCGGCAATATCATCGGGCGCGACCCACTGAATCTGGTGAATCAATCGAATGACCAAGACGGCATCCGCGTGTTTGAGTCCAGCTCCATCCAGATTGGCGGTGCCAGCAGTGGCGAGGGCAATGTTATCGCGGGCAACACCCGCCACGGCATTAAGCTAGGCTCAGGTACGAGTGGCAGCTCGAATTTGATCGCGCGCAACTCAATTTTTGGCAACGGCGATTTGGGCATCGATTTGAATCGCATCGTCAATGACCCGGATCCTATTCCGGACCCGTTGGGCGTCGATCCGAACCTAGCGTTTGCGAACTTCGGTCAGAATCAGGCGCAAATTTGCAATGGCACGAATGTGCCTGCGTGCGCCAAACCAAGTTACGTGATCGCCACTGGTGCGACCAATTTCAACTGGCGTTTGAGCAGTGCGCTGAGCACGAACTATGTATTTGAAGTTTTTGCCAGTGATCAGCCGAATGTCTCAGGCTCAGGCGAAGGGCAACGCTACCTTGGCACATTCAATGCGTCCACTAACGCGGCTGGCGATGCGCTGGGCAATATTTCGCTTGTGCCAGTGCCTGCCTTTGACTCCCGTGGAAAATACCTAACGCTGACTGTGCGCGCGGTTAATGTCATCGACCCACCTGGCCCACTGGCGACCGGCCCGGCGAATAACAGTTCCGAGTTTTCCAACGCCGTCAAAGTGGCGGTGCCGGGCACGCTGCAATTTTCCTCAATGGTCTACAGCGCCAACGAGGGTGCGGGCATGGCCACCGTCACCGTTACCCGAACCGGCGGTAGCGATGACCTAGTCGGGCTGACCTATGCCAGCAGCGATGGCAGTGCCACGCAGCCCAGCGATTATACCGACAGCACCAATACTTTGAGCTGGAACGACGGCGA
>JAYVAQ010000364.1:0-3647 GCA_043750875.1 Rhodanobacteraceae bacterium | reverse complement strand
GCACCCCTAAAACGGTTAGCTCTACGTGCATCGAGCCACGCCGCCCCACGCGAATCTGATCGCCCAACGCAACATTCGAGGACGGCTCGCCAATCAACGCGTAATCAAGTTTGATCGCCTGTGTATCTAGCCACTCCATAACGCGCACCACGCCGTTGTGCGCCAGGCCTTCTTCATCGCTGGTCAGCATGATCGCCACGGTACCGGGATGGCTTGGATGCGCCGCAACAAAATCACGCAACGCGCAGGTCGCCGCCGCAACCCCAGCTTTCATATCGGCCGCACCGCGGCCATAGAGCATGCCATCACGAATTGTTGGCTCGAATGGATCTGAACGCCACTGCGCCAACGGTCCGGTGGGCACGACATCGGTATGTCCAACCAAGGCAAATACCGGCGCGCCTTGGCCGTGGCTTGCCCACAAATTGCGCGTTTCGGCGAATTGCAGGTCGTGGATAGCAAAACCCAGCGGTGCTAGCTCGGCTGCGACTAGATCCTGGCAGCCGGCATCGTCTGGCGTTACCGAGCGACACCGAATCAGCGCTTCGGTTAATGCCAGCGCGGTGTGTTCCAAACCACTTGTTTTCAAATTAATTATTTCCCGCGCTGGCGCTATTTAAGTTGGCGGCAACGGCGGCATTTCCGGACGCTTGCTGCGGAATACTTCGGGCAATAGGCTTTGCTAAGTTGACCGCCAGTGCAGTCACCATGGCACTGAAGCCGGTAGGTACAGCGGCCGACGCTGCGGGTGCAATTTTTACCGCAGCGGACGCAGTTATCGCGGCATTGCTGGCCACCGGATTAACCACGGCAGTTGGGGGCACCACCGCAGGCAGCGACGGATTTACTGCAGAAGTCGGCGTGGGATTTACCGCAGACGGCAGCGCAGGATTTGCTGCAACGAGCGCCACCGGCAATACCGGTTTGGCCTCACGCGCCGCAATATCGGCCCGATAGCGCAAATACAGTTGACCTACGCGCTGCACATACACTTGTGTTTCTGCGAACGGCGGCACGCCCGCATACTTTAAAACATTGTTCTCACCGGCGTTGTAAGCGGCACTGGCCAAACGCACATCACCGTCAAACATATCCAGCAAGAACCGCAAATATGCGACGCCTCCGTTGATATTTTGCTGCGCATCGTAAGAATCACTGACGCCATATTGCGCCGCCGTTCCCGGCATTAACTGCATCAGCCCCTGCGCACCAGCTTTGCTCAACGCAAATGGGTTGTATGCACTTTCCGCCTGAATAATTGCGCGCACCAACGCTTCGTCAACCGGGTTTTTCGCGATTGCCGCTTTAATGTGCGGGCCAAAGTCTGTGGTTTTTAAACGCACCTGACTGAAGTCGACTTTGCTGGTCGGATCGCAGGCAGGGCAATACACCATCACAATTTGCGGTGTTATCCCTTTGGGCAACACATTGGTGTAATTGATCACGCCTTTGCGGTCGCGAAATTTATAAATTGCGGCGGAGAACGCCGAACTGGTAAACGCAAGCGTCAGTAACGACACTACTAAGTAGCGTGGTAAATGACTCAGGAAACGCTGAAATTGATGGCTCATAATAGGCAAACTTAAGGCAACTTCTGGCGAAATGAGGATAAGTGTCTGAAATTAAGACAGATTTGGGAAGTGCAGGTTCCCTGCTTTCGGCATGTTTTGAATAAAAAATCACGTTAAACCACTAAAACACACCATAAATTACTCTTGATTACCGTTCCCCTCACCACACTTGAGCGCTTTGGCAGCGCCACGAGCGATGCTGACGCACCCATACTGACGGCATTATCAGCGTTGCTGGCGAGCTGGCGTACCCATCCGCGTGCGCAGCACATTGCACTCGCGTATTCCGGTGGTTTGGATTCGACCGTGTTGCTGCACGCGCTCGCGCAAATTCAGCTCGGTATCGATGCTAGCGAAATTGAAGCGATTCACGTCGAACACGGCCTGCACCCGGACAGCGCGCTGTGGGCGGCGCATTGTCTACAATTTGCAGCCCTGCTTGGTATTCGCGCGACGCATTTGACTGTGCAAGTTAAAAGCCACGGCACTGGTATTGAAGACGCCGCGCGCCGAGCCCGTTACCGTGCGATCGCCGAACACACCGGGCCCGACGTGCTGCTGCTGACCGCACATCATCAAGCAGACCAAGCCGAAACGGTGCTGATGAAGCTATTGAGTGGCGCTGGGCCGCGCGGCGCTGCTGGCATGCAAGTCTTCAGCGAACGCCGCGAATTTCTGTTTGCGCGGCCATTTTTAGCGCTTACCAAGGCACAAATTCTCGCCTATGCAAACCGGCATGCGCTGCGCTGGATTGAAGACCCGAGCAACCAAAGCCCGCAGTTTCGCCGTAATCGTATTCGTGCGCTGATGCCGCAACTCAGCGCGATTTATCCGGATGCAGAACTCACATTACGCAAACATGCCGAACAAGCTAGCACTGATCGTGACCTGCTTGAGCGGCAGGCAAAGCGCGCATTGGCGCGCTGCCTAACTCTAGACGGCGCGGTGTTGCGGCTAGCGCCGTTGCATAACGAACTGGCGGCGCTGCAGCCCTGGATTTTGCGTGCGTGGCTAGCTGCGCACGGAGTGCACTCACCCGCGTTGGTCGCCGGTAGCCTTGCATTGGCAAATGCCGCCAGCAGATATGGCGAAGTCACGACAAGCAAGTTTGACGGCAATGGCGGCGACATCAAAGCGAATGATTATGTACGGCGCTTCGACGGCAGCCTGTACTACGCCTGCGAAACCGCGACCATGCGTTTTGCCACGATACGCTGGAGCGCGCACGCGCCGCTGCAACTTGGAAGCTTAGGCTCATTACAGTTCGATGAAATGTCCGCTGCCGTCGGGAAAAGCGTCTGGTTAGTTAGCCAACGTCAAGGGGGTGAGCGGATTCAACTACCCGCGCGACTGCGCAATGGCAAGCCACATCGACACGCGCTTAAAGATATTTTACAGCGACTTCGCAATGGCAAGCCACATCGACACGCGCTTAAAGATATTTTACAGCAGCTTCGCGTGCCGCCATGGCAGCGCAAACGTTTGATTGTATTGATATTTCCGGATACTGGCGAAGTCGCTTGCGTCGTCGGTATCTGTGCCAGTGCACGCTTTCAAGATTGGCTTAGCGAGCACTCAACTCGGTTGGTTCATAACAACTAGACTGCCTAACAAAATTCAGCTATCGTTAGCTACATTATAAAACTGCGAAAGCCGCCATGAGTAAAATCGCACGCGAAAGCATCGCCCCTGAAAAAACTGCAGGCGTTGATCAGTTTGAAAGCTCGTTAACAGAGCTAGAAACGCTGATCGGCAAGATGGAGCACGGCGGGCTTACTCTGGATGAAAGTGTGCAAAGTTTCGAGCGCGGCATGGCGTTATATGAATCTTGTAAGGCCTCGCTGGATCAGGCGCAACTCAAGGTTGAGCTGTTGCTCAAAGGTGCGAGTGAAATCGGTGCGCGCGTGCCTTTTGATTTGCGTGACGCACAAACGCCGTAGAAAGGCGCATCAATTCGCCTGCGCAGAAACTTGCGAGGTTGAAAACAAAAACTCGCGCAGAAATCCGCCAACGGCGGAAAATTGCGAAGCTAAAACACGATTCTTGCAGGACATCCGCTGGTGCATGACGTTGAAC
>JAYVAQ010000363.1:0-7156 GCA_043750875.1 Rhodanobacteraceae bacterium | reverse complement strand
GCAGCATTAAATAGCGTGATGCATTGATTGCTATCAATACAGATCACCGCATCCATCGCTGAGCGTATTAAGGAGCTTAGTTGGCTGTCGCTGGTCGTCATGCATTTCCTGTTGATCAGCGCGATTGTGTGGCGCGCATGCGTTGAAGTAAATGTTTATCGCCTCAAGGGTTCTTGCAATCTGGCGCGCATTTGATCTAGGTCAAAACTGCACCTGCACAGCACGCTATTGTTAGGAAACTTCAAATGTTCCAGATGCGTGCAGCGGCATGTATTTATCGAGCACTCTGGAACATTACATCGCAAACAAAAAGCCGTGGCTAAAAATATAGGACGAGCAATGTTTCAAATCATCTTAATTGCCATTGATGGCTCCGACATTTCCAACCACGTCATAAAATGTGGGCTTGATCTTGCAAAATGCCTGCACGCCAACGTGGTATTTGCCAATATCACCGTGCCTTACACCGCCATTGCAATGCCCGCCTATCCTTTGCCCTCGGGCTTGGTTCCGAGCTTGGAAGCGCATCAAGCGCTGTGTTTAGAGGCATCAAAACAAGTTTTGGGCAAAGCAACAGAACAAGCCAAGGCGCAAGGCGTGCCAGCGCGTGGCGTTTCATTTGCGCACGAGCAACCCTGGCGCGGCATATTACAAATTGCCATGCAAGAAAATTGCTCGCTCATTTGCATGGCATCGCATGGGCGTGGCGGCTTGTCGGCATTATTGCTGGGCAGCGAAACGCAAAAGGTGTTGACGCATTCGACGCTGCCGGTGTTGGTGATTCGGTAGAAGTGCTTGGTTTCTAATCAATTCTTAAAGCAAAAAAATTCGATGCCCAGTATTCGCCGGTCTTGGCTCAAATTCGCCGCCCAGAATGCGTGCGATTTCGCTGAGTTCGCAGGCGAGAACGATCGGATCAGTTGCCTCTGGTAATGCAAATGCGGGGATGAAGCTACCCGTAAAGCCGGTTAAGGTATCGCTGTCTGAGCCGTCTTTAGAGGTGCCCAACAACGGCGAGTTAGTCGGTGGGTTTAATAAGTTCGTCATAAAGGGCGGCTTTGTCGAACAGTAAAAAGTAATCGTAAAGCTGCGTCAGGTCTAACTTTGCACGATGCTTTTCGATGAGGTTACGAATGTCCAATAAATCTTGGATCCGCCTCGGGTCGTTGGTAAGCGCTTGCAGCTTGAGCCCAATTAGGCCTTCCACAGTAACAACATGAAGGGTTTGCGCACCGATTTTCCGCGTTTGCGCAGTTTCAATAAGTAATAGCGCACGCGGTCGATAGGCGTAAATAAAATCGATTGCAGCGATGCCGCGCCGGTAGTTTGCGGCGTCTGCACTTCGATGAATGCACGAATAGCCAAGTGAAATCAGTAGCGCGTCAACAATATCTGCATCTAATCGATTCAATAAAAAATCGATGTCTTGCGTCGCCCTGGGAAGTTGATGCGCGCTCAGCGCCATACCACCGATCAGCGCATAGCGTGCACCGCAGGCGATCAGCCGGGCATTAAAGTCTTCGAGTTGCGCGAGCAGAGCGTTCATAAACTAAGTTTAGCGCCAAAGCTGTCGCACCACCTTGCCACATGCGCATCCGGAACAATATTGGCGAGCCAGTCCCTGGCGTTTAACCGGGGACTGGCACGCGCTTTCATTCGCTTCGCGGTTACAGCTTAGCTTTTTGCCGGTACTGCCTTGGACGCAATCCAGCGATCAATCTTGGCATCTAAAACTGACAATGGCAGCGAGCCATCTTTCAGGATTTGATCGTGAAATTCGCGAATATCAAAGCGTTTGCCTAAAGCCGTACTTGCACGCGCGCTCAGCTCGGTAATTTTTAGTTGCCCCATTTTGTAGGCCAATGCTTGCCCAGGGATTGCCATGTAGCGTTCTGCCTCGGCAATCGCATCGGTTTCTGACACCGCAGAATTGTCGCGCATGTACTTGATAACCTGTTCGCGGCTCCAGCCCTTGTCGTGCAGGCCGGTGTCGACCACCAAGCGAATTGCGCGCCAAAGTTCGCCCTGCAAGCCACCAAAATACATGTACGGATCTGTAAATACACCTAAGTCTTTGCCCAAGGTTTCGGTGTACAGCGCCCAACCTTCAACGTAGGAGGTTTCGCCGCCGAAACGACGGAATTTCGGAATGCCGGTCAACTCTTGTTGGATTGCAATCTGGAAATGGTGCCCGGGAATGGCTTCATGCAGATATAGATCTTCGGAATCCCAGGTTTTACGGGTCGGCAAATCATAGGTGTTGACGTAGAAAATGCCTGGGCGCGTGCCGTCTTCACTGGGGCCTTGGTATTCACCACCGGCTGCAGACGCGGCACGAAATGCTTCGATCGGACGGATCTCAAAGGCTGCTTTTGGTGTCACCGCAAAGAACTCAGGGATTTTTTTGTCCACCTTCACGCGCAGCGCGTTGTAGGCAGCAAGCAACGCTTTTTCATCCTTAAATTGAAATTGCTTGTCGGTATCCATGAAATGGAAAAACTCCTGCAAGCTGCCTTTAAACTTCACCTCGCTCATAATGCCGCGGATCAATCCATGAATACGTGCAACCTCGGAAAGCCCGATGGCGTGCAATTCGGCGGGCGTCTGGTCAGTGGTCGTGGAGGTTTTTGCTTGAAAGGCATAAATGGCTTGGCCGTTCGGTACGCCTTTCATGCCCACGGTTTCGCGGCACTTTGGAACGTATTCGTCTTTGACAAAGGTATGCAGCGCGGTGATTGATGGCGTAATTTTCTTAGCAATCAGTTCCTGAAACGCAGCGGTCAATCGCTTTTTGTCGGCGGCGGAAAAGCTTGCGGGCAGATTTTTGATCGGCGTCCAAAACACGCTTGCTTGCGTGGTTTTCGCAAGTATGCCCTCAAGTTGCGGCAGTACTTTGAGCATCAAAATTTTTGGCGGCACCATGCCAGATTTCACACCTTCACGCATGTTGACCTGCATTTGCGTGATCAATTCGGGCATTTTATCGGCGCGCTTGAGCCAATTGTCGTAGTCACCAACGGTTTTGAACGGCTGCGCGCTAGTTCCCGAGCCTAATTGCGCGAACGCAGCAATAATATTGTTGAATTGATTCAACGGCATTAAATCAGTGCGAAATTCGCTGCCTTCTATTTCTAACTTCAGGCTTCGCACCATCATGTCGTAGGACAATCGCGTCTGCCCATCGATGTCGCTGGCGTCGATGGCTTGGAATTTCTTCAGCCATTCTTTTGATAGTGCGATGCCCTCGGTGCGATACGACGGCGCGAAAAAATTCGGTAGTTGATCGTTGTAGCGGTTATCACCAACAAAAGTCGCTTGAATTGGATTGCGCTTCAAGCCCGCTTCCCAATATTCCACATACATTTTTTCGAGCTGTTCGGCCTTCTTTGCTGCAGTTTGCGGCATTTTGGTGGCAGCGACGGCGCTCAAAGGCGCACTGAAGGGCACACCAATCGCAAAGGCCGGTGTAGCGTGCAGGGCTGAAACGAGTAATGCAAAAGCAATGGGTTTGATTTTCATAGCGGGTCCGGGTTTGAAGGCGCAACATTAAGTGCGAAGCGTTTGCCGCGCCCGGCCTATTAGTCACCATCACCAAACTTAAAAATTACCGGAGCTGCCAAATGGTGCATACTTCGCGCGTCATTGGGGAGTAGCCGCTCTTTGGTTTTTTGAGGTCTGCGTCAACATACCTGGTCAACAGACCATGGCGCAGACAGTGTTTTGGAACATGTTGGCCGTGTCCACAAGCGCGGACTTGTTTCCAAACTTGGCAAGACCTTTGACCATATTGCCTTCGGTTTGGCCGGGCGGCGATGTGGTCAATCGTCTTAGTCCGGCCAAGGAGAAGCAAATGGAAGCACTACTTATCTCGACCGGCGTGGTTGCGCTGGCAGAAATCGGCGACAAAACGCAATTGCTCGCTTTTATTCTTGCAGCGCGATTCAAAAAGCCATGGCCAATTATTGCCGGTATTTTTTGCGCAACGATTTTAAATCATGGTTTGGCCGGGGCCTTGGGCGCATGGATTAGCAGCGCGATTAGCCTAGAAACCTTACGCTGGGTTCTAGGGATCTCGTTTATCGGCATGGCCATCTGGACACTGGTTCCGGACAAAATTGAAGAAGAAGAAACGCAGGTCGCGAATAAATGGGGCGTATTTGGCGCGACGCTGATTACTTTCTTTTTGGCGGAAATAGGCGATAAAACTCAGATTGCCACGGTCGCGTTGGCAGTGAATTACTTAGAGCCGGTAATGGTGGTTATTGGAACGACGCTTGGCATGATGATCGCCGATGTTCCCGCGGTATTTGTTGCGAATAGATTCGCGGACAAAATTCCAATGAAATTGGTGCATTCAATTGCTGCGGGGATATTTGCATTATTGGGAGTTCTGACTCTGCTTGGTATCGGTACGAAATTGGGTTTATGACGACACGTACCGGGAAGCACGGTCGCTGTGACCTGAAAGCAGGATTCAGAAGGATGCGCCACAAAAGCCTAATTATTTGACGCAGATGGACTGGCTGCTAAGCTAATATCTCTCTATCCAGATAGAAAGATATTAGCCCTTTGAAACTTGATTCCTGCTCAGACCTGCTTAAATTATTGGCCGAAGGTTCGCGCTTGCGGCTGCTTTTGCTGCTGCAACAGGAAGAGTTGACGGTCGCCGAACTGGCGCAAATCACGGAATTGAAACAACCGCGCGTCTCAACGCATTTGGCAAAGTTGAAGGAATCCGGCTTGGTACTGGATCGCCGTGCGGGCGTGCAGGCGTTTTATCGCTTTGCACCCGCTGAAATTGCGCAAACGGAGCGCGCGTTGGTCAGCGCCATTTTGGCGGCGGCAAAAGATGGCCTGCTGGCAGGTGATCAAACGCGTATGCAAGAAGTCTTGCAGGCGCGCAACGCCGGTTTAAACTGGGCGGACACCGTCGCTGGCGATATGGAACGCCACTATTCGCCTGGGCGAACCTGGGAAGCAACGGCGCGCACCTTAGTGGAGTTGATCGAGCTTGGAGACGTACTGGATTTGGCCGCCGGCGATGGCGCTTTGGCGCAGTTGATTGCGCCGCGCGCGCGCTCGGTAACCTGCGTGGATAGCAGTGCAAAAGTGGCGGACGCCGCGCGCAAGCGGCTAGCGGCGTTTGCCAATGTGCGGGTGCTGCAAGCCGATATGCATGCGCTAGCTTTGCCGGATCACTCGTTTGATCAAGCGCTATTGTTGCAGGCTATTCCCTACACCGATCAAGCCGGATTACTTTTTAGTGAACTTGCGCGCTTGCTTCGGCCGGGTGGCCGCGTGTTGGGCTCGGCGTTAGGAAAACATAGCTTTGACGCCGAAGTTGCGGTGTTTGGCCATAAAAATTTGGGTTTTGAGACTGTTGAACTCCAAAGTTTTCTGGCAGCGTCAGGGTTCGTCAATATTTCAGTTCAAATCGTCGCACGCGAGCGCAAAGCGCCGCATTTCGACATCCTAGTTTTTAGCGCGACCTGCAGCTGAGCTATCCATCTCCCCTTTACCCAACTTACTTGAGCCCTAAAGCATGTCAAGCCTGCCGTATCTAAATCCCGAACGTACCGCTGCCCTCTATAAAGCTGCCGCCGAGCGCATTTTGCTGATCGATGGCGCGTATGGCTCGATGCTACAGAGCTATCATTTGGACGAAGCGGGCTATCGCGGCGAGCGTTTTAGTGATTTCGCGCATGACGTGAAGGGCAATAACGACCTACTGGTACTGACACAGCCCAAAATTGTGGCGGCAGTGCATCAGGCGTATTTAGATGCGGGCGCTGATTTTTTAGAAACCAACACCTTTAATGCCACCAGCATTAGCCAGGCGGACTATCACATGGAAGGCTTGGTGCACGAATTGAACTACGAAGGTGCCCGGGTTGCGCGTCAGTTGTGTGATCGTAAAACCGATCAAACGCCGGACAAACCGCGATTCGTGCTGGGGATTTTGGGGCCGACAAATCGTACCGCGTCGATTTCGCCAGATGTCAACGACCCAGGTTTTCGCTTGGTGACTTTTGATGAATTGGCGTTGAGTTATCGCGAGGCCACCTTGGGGCTAATCGAGGGTGGCGCGGATGTAATCATGATCGAAACCGTGTTTGACACGTTAAACGCAAAAGCCGCCCTTTTTGCGTTAGATCAACTGTTTGCGGACAAAGGCTTTCGCATGCCGGTGATGATTTCCGGCACGATTACCGACAAATCCGGCCGTACACTTTCTGGGCAAACCGCCGAAGCGTTTGCGTATTCCTTGCTGCATGCAAAACCTATGGCAATTGGGCTGAATTGCGCGCTGGGCGCTTCTGATTTGCGCCCTTATATTGAAGAAATTGGCTTAGCGGCGCCGCGCGCGCTGGTCAGCACGCATCCAAATGCGGGTTTGCCAAATGCGTTTGGTGGCTATGATGAAACTCCCGAAGATATGGCCAAGGTGATCGGCGAATTCGCTGAGAGCGGGCTGGTCAACATTGTTGGCGGCTGCTGCGGATCTACACCACGGCATATTGAGGCCATTGCAAAAGCAGTACATGGAAAAGCACCACGGGTGGTTGCGCGGTGAATCTGTGATCGTGTTGCAAGAAAACGCGATGTGCTCCCATCGTCATCCCGGCGCAGGCCGGGAACCATTTTCATACCTACTAAAGCTTTTCGACGAACATCGCCACTTCAAACACCCAATGGATCCCGGCCTACGCCGGGAAGACGTTGACTTAGAGTTACAGCTTAACGCGACAATCGAAACTCAAACATATCAATCCTATTAACCGAGACCTATGAAAATCACTGCGCCAGCGTTGCTGTTTAGTCAAAAAAATATCGACACCGACCAAATAATTCCTGCACGATTCCTCACCACGACCACGCGCGCAGGCTTGGGAAAATTTGCATTTTACGACTGGCGCTATGATGCGGATGGCAAAGCTAAAAGCGATTTCGTACTCAATGCATCGGCTATTGAGCGGATTTTGGTGACGGGTAAAAACTTTGGCTGTGGCAGCTCGCGTGAACATGCGCCTTGGGCACTTTGGGATGCCGGAATTCGTGCGGTGATCGCAACCGAAATTGCCGATATTTTTCGCAACAATTCGTTGAAAAACGGCCTAGTTCCTTGCGTGATTACGCCTGATTTGCATCAGCAATT
>JAYVAQ010000362.1:0-5775 GCA_043750875.1 Rhodanobacteraceae bacterium | reverse complement strand
TATGCACCGTGAAGCGGTTGAACACTTCCAAAAACCTGAATCTTGGCAGCAATTGAGCATTGAACAGCGGGAGCTGCTGTGTAGCCAAATTGCTGGCCTACCCAGTGCGCTGATTGATAATGAATTAGAAGCTAAGCAGTTTGATGTGTTAGTGCTGAGTGCCGAGCTGGCGGTTTTGCGCCGTGAAGCTACGCTTGCGCGCTACCGCGAACAAATTATCGGCTTGGCCGCAGCGCTGGAAGTCAAAAGCGCCAGCATCACAGCGATTCGCGCGGAGCTGGCGCTGATCCTCGAAGTTCAAACGGAAGCGTATTGGCAAGACGTGAGCGCCTGGACGCTTGAGCAAATGCGTATGCGCCTGCGCGGTCTAATCAAGCTGCTTGACGGAAGTGATTTGAAAAGTGTCTACACTGATTTTGAGGATGAAATCGGCGCGGGTGTACAGGTCACCATGCCCAATATTCCGATAGGTGTGAACCGCGCAAGCTTTGAGAAAAAGATGCGGCAATTCCTGCGCCAACACGAAAACCACATCACCATTCTCAAGCTGCGCCGTAACGAACAGCTCACCGCGCAGGATTTGCGCGAGCTGGAACGCATGCTGCTTGAACATGGCGAAATCACCGAAGCGGAAATCGCGCTTACACAGGAATTCGGCGGGTTGGGGCTGTTTATTCGCTCCCTCATTGGCATGGAGCCAACGGCAGTGCAGGCACTATTCTCTGAATTTCTGATCGGGCGCACGCTCAACGCCAATCAAATCCAATTTATCCAGTTGATCGTGCGGCATTTGACCGATCAGGGTGCGATGGCTGCAGCGCGTTTGTACGAAAGCCCGTTTACCGATTTGAGCGATCAAGGCGTGGGTGGCTTGTTTGATCAAGAAACCGTGCGTCAAATTGTGCGAGTGTTGAATGTGGTGCGGGAAAGGGCGGCCGCTTAGGCTGCTCAACTGTTGGGAAACCATTGGCCTCGTCTTTGCGAGTTTTCAGCCTTGAAACGGCTGTTGAGAGACCATGAACCTCGTCTTTGCGAGCGCAGCGAAGCAATCTCGTCTTTTAGTCGGGGCGCGTTGAGATTGCTTCACTGCGTTCGCAATGACGAAACGTCGAACCCTAAAGCCGAACCACCGTACGCCCGAGCGCACCGCCCGCGAGCATTGTTGCGAAGGTGTCGCTGAGCTGATCGAGCGTAATTTCCTTTGCCGCGATCAAGTCCAGGTGTTTTGGCTTCCAATCACTGGCAAGTCGTTGCCAAATTTGTGCGCGTAAAGGGTAGGGAGTATTCGCCGAGTTGATGCCAAGCAAAGAAATGCCGCGAATAATAAAGGGCATCACGGTCGTGTGTATCTCGTGCCCGCCGGCCATGCCACAGCTGGCGATGTTTCCCCAAGGCTGAATAACGCGGGTAAGCATATCGAGCATCTCGCCGCCAACGTTATCGACTGCACCTGACCAGGAAGTGGCCTCTAGTGGACGGCCGCCAAAACTCAAGCCCGCTCTAGCAACGCACTGGCGCGCGCCAATTTCTTTGAGGAAATTAAAATGCTCGATTTTTCCTGTAATGGCATGCATCTCGAAACCGGCCACGGTAAATAAATCAATAGCTAGTGAGCCTACGCCACCGGTTGCGCCGGTCGTCACTATAGGCCCCATTTCCGGGCGCTGACCGTTGGCGAGCATGCGCCAAAGGCTCAAAGCCGCAGTGAAACCTGCGGTTCCCAAGGCCATGGCCTCACGCAATGTCAAACCGCTAGGTAACGGCACCACCCAGTTGGCATCTAACCGTTGCACTTGGGAGTAGCCACCATCGCGTGTTTCGGAAAGCCCGCAACCGGTGACCAATACGGCGTCGCCTTCACGAAAACGCGCGTCGCGGCTTTCGCAAACGTGGCCAGCGATATCAATCCCACCTACAAGCGGGAACTGTCGCAAAATCTTGCCTTTACCGGTGCCAGCAAGCGCATCTTTAAAGTTGACGGAAGAAAAAGCGGTTTTGATCGTCACTTCACCGGCGTTCAAATCATCTAAAACTAGCGATTCGATACCGGCACGGTAACCTTGAGGATCGCTGTGAATGCGAAATGCTTGAAACGCAGCGGCTGGATCAAACTGCATCAAAACACTCCGGCAAACTTCATGGCACCGACGAGTATTGCTATCGCAACCACGAGTAACACGATCCAAACCGCACTGGAAATGCCGCCGCTGGCAGCAGGCGCAATCGAGTTGGTGTTTGATGATGAACTCGATGACGCTGAGCCGGCACCCGCGCCTGCGGCTCCCATCATTTCCCGTCCTGGCGAAATAAGTTGAAAGCGCAACTGATCAAAGCGCAGCTCGTCACCATGCTTGAGCAATTCGCGCGTAACACGGCGGTCGTTCACGAATGTGCCGTTTGCCGAGCCCAAATCCTCAACCATGACGCCATCTTGGCTAGGACGCAATTCCGCATGCCGCCTAGAAACTTCGTCGGTTGGGATTGAAATATCGCATTCGGGGTTGCGCCCGATCACGGTTACACCCGTCAGCGGGAAAACCTTGCCAAAGGTTGCGCCGGATACGCCACGCAGCATGAATTTCGGCAATGCCGAGCGCACGCGTGTACGGCCGTCATCGGCGTCTTCTTGGCGCTTTTGCACCATTGGTACGGCACCTGCGCCAGCTTTATCTACCGCAACGATGCGCACGCGTACATCAGCAACTTGGATTACATCGCCTGCGCGTACTTCAGTACTGCGCGTAATCGCAGCACCGTTGAGCGATAACGCCGCACCGGGCACTGGCGACAGCATTGCTGTTTCGCCATTGACCTGCAGCTCGCAATGATTTGCCAATACGCCGGGCGCGAAAAGTTTGACCTTGGCTCCGGCCGCGCTGCCGATCGTGTGCAAGCCGTTGCCGAGTTCAATTTGCGCATGTTCGGCATTGGGGAAAAGTAGTCTCATGGGCTTCTCGATCAGGTTACGACGTGAATATAGGTTGCTGAGTGAATACAGAGCATTGTGCGCATTGTGTCTGTTTATGGAATTTGTGCAACCGCGCGCGCCACCCTAAAGCCGACAGTGTTGTTGCGCGCATCGCTATCAAAGGGCGTTCTAATGACGGTGCTGGTTTCTGTAGGCGCACTGACCCAAGCGGTGCCCATGCTAATACGTGTGCTGCAGCGCCCGGTTTGCCATGCAGCGCCACTTTTGGGGTGCGAGGCTACGCTTGGGTTCCAGCAGTCTTCAACCCACTCGCGGGCATTGCCGGTTAAATCAACCAAACCGTTGCGGTCAGCGCCAAAACTGCCACTGGGTGCGGTCGCGGCAAAATTATCGCTGCAGCCATACACTTTTCGCTCATCAAATTTGGTACCAAACTGATTGTCGCCAATATTGCCGCTTCGACATCCCGGTGCCGGTGCCGCCTTGGCAAGGAGTTGCCACTCGGCTTCGCTGAGCAGGCGATATTTTTCGCCCGTTTCCTTGCCCAACCAACGCACATAAGCCTGCGCATCGGCAAAATCTACACAAACCACTGGATGACGGTCGGTTTGCTCAAACCCCGGCTTTTGCCATGTGCGTTCTTTCGAGACAAACATGGCAAAACCTTCAATATTGTTACAGCCTTGACTACCACCGCGATAGCCGCTGGCGCTGGCGAAACGGCCATATTCGCCGAAAGTGACTTCAGTTCGCGCGACAGCAAAATAGTCAGCGACAGTTACTTTTGCAGCGCCGCCCTTTGCATCGCGTAGCGTCACTTCGCCGCCTGCAACGATTTGCATTGCGGGCGATTTACCGCCGGATTTTAAGTTGTCGGAAAAATTAAAACCGGGCTTGCCAATGCCTGGTGCGCGTTTTGCCCCGGCAAGTGCATTTGCATTGGCTGGATCTAAAAGCAATACGCTTTGATAAATTGCTTCCGCAGCACTGCCTTGCCATTTCACTTCGATAGGTTTTCCGCGCGCAAGCAAGGATTCGACAATTCGTTTGCGCTCAGACGCCAGCAAAAGCGCTTCTTTGGATGTTGCGCCAGCAGCTAAAGCCGATTTCTGCAGCAATGCTATTTCTGCTAAAAATGCGGCAACGTCAGGCGCATCTTGCGCAAGCAAAGCATCAACTTTCGGCGTAATCGTGGCAAAGCAATCGGCAATGCCTTTTTGCGCGACGCTAGAATAATTGTCGATAGACAGCGCCAAACGGAAGAAATCAACCGCGCCACTGCGCGCCAGAAAGCACTGGCTTTTTTGTGCCAGCGACGCGCCGGCAAATAGCCAAGGCTTCACAAAAGTTGCGCGTGTCGGCGGGCCAAATTGGTTACCAAGTGGTGGCCCGGCAGGCACCTCTGATGCTTCGGTACCCTCTGTAAGCTGGGTCAAATCCGGTGCTGTTGGATCAAGTGGATCCACAATGGTACTCGTATTTGGGTCGACCGTAGGCGGCTCGACTGGGTTGGCATCTTTTTGGGGCGTTACATCCGTTAAATTTTCCGCTTTGCTCACAGGTTGGGTGGTAATGACAGGATCAAATTTCTTTGCTGTCTTATTCAGTAGCCACCATCCGCCGGCACCTAAACCAACGGCGACGAGTCCGGCAACGGCAAACGGCCAAAACGCACGCTTTACTGGTGCTTGACTTGCATCAACATGTAACGGGCGCTTTGGCTCGGGCGTAGCCATAACCCGCAAAGGCAGGGTAGGGCGATCCGCCGTGCTGGCACTCGGCGCAATCACCTGTTTGATAGGCGCTAATGCACGCGCATCAACGTTCAGCGGCTTTTGCAATGCAGCCGGCCGCACTAAATTCGACGAAGTAACCGGCATTGCTGGCGACGCTTTGTTGATCACGCGTTGCGGGAGAATCCGTTGGGCGCTGACTCCAACATCGCTTAACCCAAGTGCAAATTGGTCGGCATTGTCAAAGCGCTCATTCGGGTCTTTTGCCAGAACCTTGTCGATAAAGGACTGCCAGTGCGAAACATAGGCCGGCAACCTAGGTATAGGCTCAAACACGTGTGCGTAAGCCACAGCAAAACCATCCGCACCTTTGTAAGGTGGGTGACCGGTTAGCGCTTCAAACGTCAAGGCACCTAAACTGTATAGATCGCTGCGCTGGTCGATTTCGCCACCGCGCGCTTGCTCCGGGCTCATGTAGCTTGAAGTGCCAATACTGACGCCGGTTTGAGTGATGCGCGTGGAGCCGTGTTCACTGCGCGCAATGCCAAAATCTGTCAGCACCGGGTTGTTTGCACCGTCGAACATGATGTTGCCAGGTGTTACGTCGCGATGGATCACGCCACGTTGGTGCGCAAACCCTAAGGCTTTGGCGATCACTGAAATGATTCGCACGACCTCGGTTTCGGGAATGCCGCGTGAAATACGAGCCGACATATCGCCATTTTCTAGGTGCTGCATCGCAAAATAATGCAGCAACGAATCAGTCGCACCAACATCGTAAACGGCAACGATATTCGGGTGCGTCAAACCGGCTAGCGTACGCGCTTCCCGCAAAAAACGCTTCGAGAATGCCGGGTCAGCCACGAGCGCAGGTGCCATAACCTTCATCGCGACACGCCGGTCTAGCGCCGTATGAATCGCCAAATAGTCGCGGGCCATACCGCCCACGCCGATTTCTCGCTCAAGCTGATAGCCGGGGATTTCAGGAAGCGTCATAGGCTGGCGCAATTAAGGTTAGGCGGTTGAGAGTCACGCTAGGCTTTGGTTTGGCAAAATTCAAGTCGCCAAGTGTATCAGGCAGTGCGTTGGACTGAGTGGGCGCAAGTCGATCCG
>JAYVAQ010000361.1:0-4456 GCA_043750875.1 Rhodanobacteraceae bacterium | reverse complement strand
TCTGGATGAATACCAAAAAAAGGCTGGGTCGCCGAGCCCGGATTGAGCGTAGTCGCTCCCGGCAAGGGGCTAATCAAGATGCCGCCGGTTTCGGTTTGCCACCAGGTATCGACAATCGCGCAGCGCCCCTCCCCGACGACTCGGTGGTACCAACTCCAGGCCTCGGGGTTGATTGGTTCACCCACGCTGCCGAGCAAACGTAGGCTAGCGCGGGAACTGGTTTGTACCCACGCATCACCTTCGCGCATGAGTGCCCGAATCGCGGTTGGCGCGGTATAGAAAATCGAAACTTGATGCTTATCGATGACCTCCCAAAACCGTGAATAACTTGGATAGCTTGGCACGCCTTCAAACATTAACGTGGTGCAACCATTGGCCAGCGGCCCATACACCACATAGCTGTGTCCAGTAACCCAGCCGACATCGGCAGTGCACCAAAAAACATCTCCCTCGCGCAAATCAAACACACATTCGTGCGTGTAGCTGGCATACACCAAATAACCGCCAGTGCTGTGCAGCACGCCTTTGGGTTTGCCAGTGGAGCCTGAGGTATACAAAATAAATAGCGGATCTTCCGCGTTCATCGGTTCGGGCTCGCACTCTGGGCGTTCGGCTTCTGTCAATTCGTGCAGCCAGTGATCGCGCCCGTTGATCCATTCAATCGGTGTGCCCCCGTTTTTATCACCGACGTGGCGCAGCACCAACACGTCGCGCACACAATCAGTCAATGGATTTTCTAGAGCTTGGTCGACATTCGCCTTCAGCGGAACCACCTTGCCGCCGCGCATGCCGGCGTCTGCAGTGATGACCAGCGTGCTTTGGCAATCTGCGATTCGACCAATCAATGCCTCGGGCGAAAAGCCACCAAATACCACCGAGTGGATCGCTCCGATGCGCGCACATGCCAACATCGCGACGGCAGCCTCGGGCGTCATCGGCAAGTAAATCGTCACGCGATCCCCTTTGCCCACACCACGCGCGCGCAAGGCATTGGCCAAGCGACAGACGCGCTCGAACAACTCGCGATAGCTGATGTGCCCGCCTACATTCGGGCTATCGCCTTCATAAATAATCGCGGTTTGCTCAGCCCGCACCGCCAGATGCCGATCCAGGCAGTTGACGGAAACGTTCAGCACGCCATCAAAATACCAGCGAATTCGAAAATCCTCCGGCAAGAACGATACGTCACGTACCCGGGTAAACGGCTTGATCCAATTCAAACGCTGCCCAACTAAGCCCCAAAAGCGCTCAGGGTCAGTGAGTGATGCAGCATAGTCACGTGCGTACTTTTCGGCATCAATGCGCGTTTCTGAAGTAGCGGTAGGTGGATAGGTGGTCGTCATGGCGTCAGCTCCATTTGGAAGTAGCGGCTAGCATAGGCTTAGCGGAAGAAAATTGAGCTTAGACCATGGTCGCAGGAACTAGACGTTCGCCCACACTATTCGCCCTTAAAACACACTCAACCCCGTGCGCTCAACAAACAACTTGAGCGCCTCCACACCTACACAAGAATTGCCGGAGGCTTCCAATTCCGGCGAAAACACCACAATCGTCAATTTCCCTGGCACCACCGCCACAATACCGCCGCCTACGCCACTTTTCGCAGGCAAACCGACTTGGTAGGCGAACTCGCCGACGGCATCATAAAGCCCGCACGTCAGCATCAATGCATTGATGCGCCGGGTTTGCAGCGGGCTGACGATCACTTCATGATTCGTCGGATTAACGCCACGATTGGCTAAAAATAACGCAGCCTTGGCTAGTTCGGCCGCGGTCATCGCAATCGCGCACTGATGAAAATAGGCGTCAAGTACATCGTCCACCTGCCCGTCCAGCACGCCAAAACTTTTCATAAAGTGTGCCAGTGCCGCGTTGCGATGGCCGGTTTGCGCCTCACTTTTTGCCACCGCGTAATCAAACTGCACTGAGCGCCCGCACAAATCGCTCATAAAACGCAGCAGCTTGCCGCGCGCATTCGCGGAGTGCGCGGTGAGTTGATCCGCGACCGCCAACGCGCCGGCATTAATAAATGGATTGCGCGGCACGCCGTGCTCGTGTTCGAGCTGGATCAGCGAGTTAAATTTATTGCCGGAAGGCTCGCGCCCAACATGTTCCCATAGGCTTTCACCAATATCGCGCAAGGCTAGCGCGAGCGTGAAAATCTTGCTGACGCTTTGTATCGAAAACTGCGTATGCGCATCGCCAGCGTGTATGTTTACGCCGTCAACAGTCGCCAAACTCAGGCCAAACAGCTTCGGATTGACGTTTGCGAGCGCCGGAATATAGGTGGCAACTTTGCCACGTCCAAAGGCGACTTGCGCATCGCGATGAATGCCATCGATTAACGCCTGCCAGTCTAGCGACTGCCGTTCGAGCAACATTTTCTTACGCTTTCAAAGCGAAGCAATAAACACGTTTGCCAGCGCTTCCATGCCCTGCAAGTCCTCGCTATCGAAACGCTCAATCGTGGGTGAATCCACATCCCAAACGCCAATCAATACATCGTTAGAAATTAGCGGCACCACGATTTCTGAGTTGCTCGCACTGTCACAGGCAATATGACCAGCAAACGCGTGTACATCCGGCACCAGCTGCGATTGCCGCGTTGCCGCGGCGGTGCCACAAACGCCTTTGCCAATGGCAATACGCACACAAGCTGGCTTGCCTTGAAAAGGGCCAACGACCAGCTCGGTGCCGTCAAAAAAGTAAAAACCAGCCCAGTTCAAATCAGGCACGCCGTGAAACACCAGCGCAGCAAAATTTGCCGCTTTTGCGATTCGATTCGGCTCATTTGCCAATAACGCGCGGGCCTGATTGACCAATTCGGCATAAAGCTCAGGCTTCGGAAGTGCGGCTAAGTCGACACTTAGCGTAGACATTTCAAACATGGTGGATTCCAACAAGGGCGGTATTTTAGAAGTATAGACGTCTGTGCTTTGCGCAGTCACGCAAAAATGAACGATCAATTCAAGCGCAGATTCAGACCTGTAAACCGTCACTGCATCGCTGCGTTATGGCTGTGTACCACCGGATACTTTCATCTGGTGGATCTATTGGAGCAAGCTGATGATCCGCAAAATTCTTACCTTCGCCTTGATTTTCGCAACCACTGCGGCAAGCGCGCATTTCCCAATCGCCCATCGCCTGCGCAAACTTGACACCAATCATGACCGTGCATTGAGTTTGACCGAGGCGCTAACGGCACGCCAGGCGCGCTTTGTTGCACTGGATTTGGATCGTAACCAAGTGCTTACACTGGCGGAAATCACTAACAAAGTGAATTCTCGTCAAAACAGCGAAAATGCAAGCAGTCGCAACGCTGCACGTTCCCCAGAAGACGTATTGCGCCGTCTTAGCGAACGCTTTGCGCGCCTGGACAAAAACAACGACGCGCGCATCACTCCAGCGGAATGGGACAGTAAAGTGGCTGCGCTATTTGCCCGGTTCGATGTGAATAATGATCGCCAAATAACGCGGCCAGAAGTACGCAGCGTATGGCAAGCGAAGCGCGCGCAACGCTAATTGATGTTTACAACGAATAAAATCGTTTGAGCTGCGAGTTATCCAGCTCAAACGTCCAGAACTCGTCTAAAACAGCAAAACAAACTTGCTAGATTGCCAAAGCTTTGTTCAACTAGAGTTTCCACTCTAACTAGACGATCCTCATGGCATTGACGCGCAAAAAGCCCGCAATACAATTCTTGCCCGCACTGATTTCCGGCGCGCTTTTGTTGAGTACTAGCACCGGCGCATTTGCCGCTGTAAGTGCCGCCGAAGCAGCTGAGTTAGGTAAAACCTTGACGCCAATGGGTGGCGAAATGGCGGGAAATGCGGCCGGAACAATCCCAGCCTGGGAGGGTGGCTACAGCAAAGTGCCTGCAGGATTTAAGGCGGGTGGCCATCACCCAGACCCATTTAGCGACGACAAGATTCAATTCACTATAACTCGAGCGAATTTGGCGCAATACAAAGCCATGCTGGGTGCCGGGCAATTGGCGATGTTTGGTAAATACGCCAACTTTAAAATGAATGTCTATCAGACACGTCGAAGTGCAGCATTTCCGCAACGCACCTATGACATGACTAAGAAAAATGCGACTGCGGCAACGATTGCGGGCGACGGTGCTGGCGTAGAGAATTTCGTTGAAGGCACGCCTTTTCCAATTCCAAAATCCGCCTACGAAATTATTTGGAATCACAAGCTTAAATTCAAAGGCACGAGCGTAATTCGTTGGGAAAATACGGTTACGCCATCGGCTACCGGTGATTTCACCCCAGTACGGATTCAAGAAAAGCTATTTAATCTTTACTGCAATCCTGGAATGACCAGTAGCAATATTAATAACGCACTGGCTTATTTTCTACAGACCGTTGAATCACCGCCTCGTTTGGCGGGCAATGTATTACTTGTGCATGAAACCATGAATCAAATGCTACAACCACGCCAAGCGTGGCT
>JAYVAQ010000360.1:0-5986 GCA_043750875.1 Rhodanobacteraceae bacterium | reverse complement strand
AATTTTAGACATCCCAAACGCTGATGATTTTCCTGAACTCTTGCAAGGCGATGCGGTACACACCACTTATTCAACGAATGCACTTTACGCAAAAAGGTTGCGTGGTTTGATTAGCGACCCGAAAGACTACAGCTATCCGCGCAAGTATGATCGAACGTTGTTGACCTGCAGCGGTCGCACGGAACACACGGAATTATCGAAAACACGATTTGCCGATACTTCAAACGGGGAAACTGAGGCGGTGTCGCGTTTCCTAAAACTTGACCCAAGCGGGGTTTGCAACACCTTGCGTGCCGGAACTGATTCGGCGCGAGGCGCATTTACCAGTCCGCGTCCAATTCACCCAACTTACCCGCGCGTAATCACCGTGCGCGAAGCTGCGCGCCTGCATTCCTATCCAGATTGGTTCCGATTTCATTCAACAAAATGGCATGGTTTTCGGGAAATAGGCAATAGTGTTCCACCGCTTTTAGGGCGTGCAGTTGCACTCGAAGTGATCAAATCATTGGGGATAACGCCAGTAAAGCCAGCAAAAACTCTCGCACTGTCGGCCGAATATTTATTGAAACTCAATATGGCAACAGCGGCCAAACATTTTCGCGTATCCCCCAAAGTTATTGGCCAACGACTCAGAAAGGTGGATCAAATTCGAGCTGACCAACCTTTGCAATTAATGCTGTGTGAGCCTGAGGTTGCATATGGCTGATAAAAAGGCCTCAAGCAATCGTTACGTAGCCATCCTCGATTTTATTTTTCAATCGCATTACAACAACGGAGCGAAGGAGCTGTTGTTCGACCGAGATGAAATTGCAGTTGCCGCTAAACACCTGAATATCGAGTTGCCTAAAAATTTGGGTGATTTAATTTATAGCTTTCGATATCGGATTGACCTTCCAGCCACAATTCGCGCGACAGCATCTGTTGGACAGGAGTGGATCATTGAGGCGGCGGGACGTTCCAAGTATCTGTTCAAGCTGGTGAAGATTAGTCGAATCGTGCCACGCCCCGAGCTAATGACGATCAAGATTCCGGATGCGACCCCGGAAATTGTGCTCAGCTACGCCCAAGGCGACGAGCAAGCCCTGTTAGCCAAAGTTCGGTACAACCGACTCATCGACATATTTCTTGGATTAACCACATATTCGCTTCAAAATCACCTGCGAACTACAGTGCGTGGAGTTGGCCAAATTGAGATCGACGAGCTTTATATTGGGCTGGATCGTCACGGCGGCCATTACGTTATTCCGGTGCAAGCCAAAGGTGGTAAAGATCAACTTTCAGTTGTTCAAACGGCCCAAGATTTGGCCTGTTGCAAAGAAAAATTTCCATCGCTGGTTTGTCGGGCAGTCTCTGCACAATTCATGGACGATCAACGAATAGCGATGTTTGAGTTGATGATCCAAGACGAGCAAGTAAAAGTTGTCGACGAAAAACACTACAAACTATTGCCAGCCAGTGAGATTTCAAAAAAAGATTTGGAAATCTACCGTTCGCGAATCTAAGGGCGTTAGCGCAAAAGAATTCGACATGCGCTGCGGCATTAAAGTCGCACTTGTTACTTCGCACCTGGTAACGAACGCGTTCGTCGGCATCGATTAAACCGAAGTGCTGCAGCCATTCGCGTTCAGCATGCGCATCTTGGCTAAACCAAAGTGCTGCACTACCTAGCCTAAAGCTGTAGCCCCAGGCGTCCATATCCTGCAGGCCGCGCGCGCGGCCAAAGCCGACTATGTCGTCACTTAATAGAATTTGTAGATAACACGTCGCATTTTCCTCATCCTGGTTATCCGCAGCATCCGTGTGCAGACTCGCGCGCCGCTGCGGTGTGCAAGTGATCCAATGGCAGGCCTCATGCAGGATCGAGTGCAGCGGCGTATCGCTGCGCGCGAAAAGCTCGGCGCCAATCAAGCCAGCCTCATCATCACCCCAAAAACTTCCGGGTATAGCATTGTTCGCTAAAACCGAAACTAGCGTGAGGCCGAAGCACTTTAGCAATGCGGCTACGTCATCGATATTGACATCCGTTAGCCGCACGACCTTCGGCGCGTTGTCAACGGTATTGGGTTGCGACATGGATGCACGCACGTGTTTGGGGCGCGGATAGTATGATCCAGTGCATGAAGTTGGAACTCATCGAGAAAGATAGATGCAAATACTAAAAGCCGCCCAAATGCTGACTCTGTTTTTGTTGGCACTGTTTAGCGTCGGAGTAGCAAGCGCGCAAACGCTTTCCAGCCCGGAGAGCGTGCGCTACGACGTGGCGAACGCGCGCTTTCTAATCAGCAACCGCGGTGGCGCAGGTGAGATTTTGGCGCGCTCGCTCGCGGGCACGTTGAGCACATTTAGCACCGACCCGACAAGCCCAGCAGGAATTGAAATTGTCGGCAATTTGCTTTACGTCGCGGACGGCGCGCGCGTGCGCAGCTATCGCCTTGATACTGGCGTGCGGGTTGCCGACTATGCGATTCCCGGCACCAGCTTTCTCAACGGCATTTCCAGCGATGGTGCAAATCGACTTTGGGTCAGCGACTTTTCCGGCTCTGCGATTTATCAGCTAGATTTAACGACGCCGACAGCACTGACGCACCAGCTCTTTATCGGCAATCTGACATTTTCGCCGAATGGACTACGATACGATGCCGCGAATCAACGCTTGTTGATTGTTAGTTGGGGCACTGGACGCATTTTTAAGGCAAATCTAGACGGTAGTGGATTCACCCAAATTCTTGCCGTTGGTTCCAACAATATTGATGGTGTAGCAATCGATTGCGATGGCGCGGTGTATGTATCGAGCTGGGGCGCCCAAGCGATCAAACGCTACGAGCCACCGTTGAACGCTGCTTCCGTTAGCGCCGATTTGGTCACGGGCCTAAGCAACCCCGCAGACATCGCCTACGCGCCAGATTTAGGTCAAATCGCGAGCCCGAATGCTGGTGCATCGACAGTCACGGTGCACGACACCCGCTGCCTGGGTGTTATGTTTCGCGATCGATTAGAAGATCGTTGAATGCCGCCGATCAGGCGGCACGACGAATCTGCCTCGCCGATCAGGCGACACGGCAAATGTGTCATGCGTTATAGTTCGGGGCCTAGATCACACGTTGAGTTTCCAGCCCATGTCGCACAATCCCATGCTGCCCAATTCTGGTAAGCCAAACTTCGAAAATTCCGCAGAATTTAGCCCTAATGTCGCCATCGGCTTGGCGTTAGCCTTGGTGCTGCTTGCCATGCTCGGACGTTTTGTTAGTGTTGAGGGCTTAGGCAATTTCACTCCCGTTGGCGCCGTTGCGCTATTTGCTGGTTGTTTTCTGAAAAACCGCAAGCTTGCACTGTTGGTGCCGATCACCGCGTTGGTGTTGAGCGATATCGTGATCGGCTGGCACTCGCTGGTGCCGGTGGTTTACGCGTGTTTTGCGCTGACGCTGTGGTTTGGCATGCTATTGGCGAAAAAACTGAGCGCGTTGCGCGTTTTGGGCTTTGCAAAGTTAAGCGCGCTGAATTTTTTCGTGGTGACCAATTTTGCGGTGTGGGCGACGGGCACTATGTATCCGCACACTTGGGCGGGTCTGGGGCAATGTTTCTGGCTAGCCGTTCCGTTTTTCCGCAACGACCTCGCTGGCACCTTGATTTATTCCGCGCTGTTATTTGGCGGATACGCGCTGTATCAAGCGCGCGTGCGAAAATTCGCGCGCGGTTAACGCAATGGGCAATCGTCTCAGCAAAATTTATACCCGCACCGGCGATGAAGGCCTAACTGGCTTGGGCGATGGCAGCCGCGTATTAAAAGACAGCTTGCGCGTGAACGCCTACGGCACCGTTGACGAGGCAAACAGCTGCATCGGCGTGGTGCTTGCCTGTGAAGTCCCCGATTCCGTGCGCACGCTTTTAACCCGCGTGCAGCATCAGCTCTTCGATTTGGGCGGCGAGCTGTGCGTGCCGGGCATGGCGCTGATCCATCAGGCCGATATTGATCGCCTAGAGCAAGATTTGGACGGCTTCAATGCGGATTTACCGGCGCTCAAGGATTTCATCTTGCCCGCTGGCGGCATGGCAGCAGCCACCTGCCACGTCGCACGCACGGTTACCCGTCGCGCCGAACGTGAAACTGTGACGTTGGCGAAAAGCAAAGATGAAGCAGTGCGCCCGGAAGTGATTCGCTATTTGAACCGCTTGAGCGATTTGCTGTTCGTGCTGTGCCGTGTACTCGCGCGCGCCTCTGGCCATGGCGAAGTGCTTTGGCAGCATGAGCGGCGTTGAACCAGCACGCTGCGAACTCCTGACTAATCCGCTCAATTTACGATGACCGAAGCGCTACGCGTTTATACGCACCCGAGCTGTCTAGCACACGATCCTGGCCCTGGGCACCCGGAAGCCGCGTTTCGTCTAGAGGCGGTACTGACTGCCGTGCATGCGCTGGGACTGAAGCCGCAAAATGCACCGTTGGCGACCCGCGCATTACTTCTGCGAGCGCACAGTACGCAGCTGCTTGACCAGCTCTTCGCGCACGAAAATACCGACGCCGCCATGCGTATCGACCCTGACACAGTGCTCGGCCCACATTCCTTAAATGCGGCATTGGCCGCCGCAGGTGCGGGTGTTGCCGGTGTGCACGACGTGCTCAGCGCCAAAGCCCGGCGGGTGTTTTGTGCGGTGCGCCCGCCTGGCCATCACGCCACGCGTGCGCAGGCCATGGGCTTTTGTTTGTTCAATTCCATTGCGGTTGCAGCTTATGCGGCATTAGACGCCGGGATTGCGCGTGTAACGATTGTCGATTTCGATGTGCACCACGGCAACGGTACCCAGGACATTTTCTGGCACGAGCCACGCGTACAGTATGCCTCCTCGCATCAAGCGCCTTTGTATCCGGGCACGGGTGCGGCAAGTGAGTGCGGTGCGAGCGGCAATATTGTCAATGCACCAATGCCGCGCATGGCCGGCAGTGCGCTATTTCGCGCTGCATACACGCATACGATCTTGCCCGCGATAGCCGCTTTCGCCCCGGAACTGATTTTGGTTTCGGCGGGCTTTGATGGTCACGCGCTTGACCCGCTAGGCGGTTTGAATGTGCACGAGGATGATTTTGCTTGGTTGACACGTGAACTTTGTCTACAGGCCAATCGCAGCGCCCAAGGTCGCCTCGTGTCTATGCTTGAAGGCGGCTATAGTGCAACCGCGTTAGCATTGTGTACGCGTGCGCATCTACTGACGCTAACTGCGTCGTAAAATTGTTTTCTATTTTTCAATTTGACCGCTTTTTACGGGTCGCTTAACTGGTTCTGCTTCACAACTTTTCCGCCTTTTGCAGGCTCGCCTTGAAATTGACATCAACAATTGCAAGTGGCTCAGACTAATCTGAGTGCCATTTCAGCGTTTTCTGGTGCCCATCAATCCCAATTCAAGTCACGCTAGCCGCCGATGGCTCTCAAAAGTGTTGGGCGAATTCAAGCGCCGAAGGCGCGAACCATTACAGCCTGGGGCAACGCCCCAGGAACATGCACCGAAAAACATTGAGGGCTAAAGGCCCGACCCAAACATGCCGCAGTCCCTGTCGTTTCTTTTGATCCACATCGTATTTAGCACCAAAGATCGAATGCCAGTTATTGACGCGGCCATTCGCCCAACGCTGCACGCCTATCTCGCCGAAATTGCCCGAAACGCCGATTGCGAATGCTTCCGGGTTGGCGGGGTTGCAGATCACGTGCATCTGGCGGTGCAACTTGCTCGCACTGCCACGACGGCGAAACTTGTTGCGACATTAAAAACGTCGTCAGCTAAGTGGTTAAAGACACAATCGCCTGGGCTTTCCGGCTTTGCTTGGCAGCGTGGGTATGCCGTGTTCTCAGTTCGGCCAACGGATCTGGAGGCGTTACGAAACTACATAAACACACAAGCAGCGCACCACAATACTCGAACCTTTGAAGACGAATACCGCGCGTTACTCAACAAGTATGATGTGCCGTTCGATGAGCGGTATGTTTGGGATTGA
>JAYVAQ010000359.1:0-8442 GCA_043750875.1 Rhodanobacteraceae bacterium | reverse complement strand
CAGCTGACCAGTAGCATTGCGAACCGGGGAGATGGTTAGTTCGTTCCAAAAACTCGCACCATTCTTTCGGTAATTTAGGATTTCACCGCAAAATTCCGTGCCATTTTCCAATGCCGTGGCGATGGCAACTAGCGTGCGCGGGTCGGTATCCGGCCCTTGTAAAAACCTACAGTTTCGGCCCAATATTTCCGCGGGGCTGTAGCCACTAATGTTGCTGAATGCAGCGTTCGCTGAAACAATGCACTGGTTCGGGCCAGTAATAATGACCCCTTGTGAAATTGCGCGCAGCGCTAGTTCACCAGCTAGCACAAATACATCCGGCTTCGTATCAAGCGATCTATTTCATTTTTTGCCATGCTTGGACACTCCCGACACGGTTTGCAACGATCTGAAGATACTTCGCAATTTTTCCGCCGTCGGCGGATTGCTACGCAAATTTGCCTACTTGCCGCAAGTTGCACGCTGAGTATGCACCTCAGCTTTGCGTCGTGTAGTGCCTATTTGCTCTACAGTAATTAGATGCTTGTGCCAAGTTATGCAAGCTTGAAACTAAATCGAGCAGGACCGATTTGTACTGCATCGCCATCACGTAGCAGCTGTTCGCTAATAGTTTGGCCGTCAATCAACACCAACCCGCCGCCGCCCACGTCTTTTAGAATGAAACCAGCGCGGGTTAAGCAAATTTCCACGTGTTTAGGCTGTATTCCTGGCGCACTAATGCGTACATCGCAGGCTGAATCACTGCCGAGTTGGATCGGCTTGAGGCTAAGCATGGTCGGCGCAATGCCAGCTTCAGGGTTCATAGGCGTCAACCGACCCGGCCTAAAGACAACCGTTGCATCTGGATTGGCTGGCCGCCTTGGCTCCACTTTCTGCGGCTCCATTTTCGCTGTCTCGATTTTTACTGATTCAGCGGCCGGCGCTTGCGCATTCGGTATCGGTGGCATGCCAGGAATGGGCGGCATACCTGGAATCTGCGGTGATGCCGGTGCTTGTTGAATCGTCGAATGCATTGAAGGCGCGGCTTGTTGCAGCGCTTGAATTGAAACCGGCGACACGAGCACCGTTTCGGAGACGAACTCAGGCTTTGCCGGCTCAGACAATTCCGCCTCGCTACCAAAAATGGCCAAGAACCGTTCGCGGATTTGCTTGGCATGACCAAAATCGGCGGCGCGACCATTAATGCCAGTATCGATTTCGGCCTTACGCACATTATATTGCGGCTTGTCGAACTCACCTAAAGAATGACGAAACTCCAGCTCTTGCAAATTTAAGCGGGCATCGCCTTCTTCGCGTTCCAATGCATCAATGCGATCCCGAACCCGCGCATAAATGCTTCGGGCGCTTTGCTTCAACGGCAGTTCTTCGTTTTCCAGTTTTTTGCGCTGTTGTTCATAATCGGCGCGCACACGCAAATACACCGCAGGTGCAACATCGCCGCGACGTTCGTCCATTTGCGTCAGCCGGCCTACGAGTAAGGTTCTACGCGCTTGCAGCTCGGCGAGTTCGTCCAATACGGAAAGGTCTAAATCGTTAAAGTCAACGATGGGCGTTGTATTCATTCGGCATGTTTCCTAGGCGAAGGCTGATATTTTTGGTGTTGGCTGGAGCGAAAAACCAAAATCGTTTTAGGCGGCAGTGACTGTCAATTCAATCGCGCCGAATCGCAGCACGTCTTTGGGGCTTATTTGTATTGGCACGCCGGTGCGCAATTTTTGTTCATTGAGGAAGGTGCCGTTGGACGTTCCGACCTCTTCGCGCACGAATGCCAGTCGACCTTCAACCAGAATTTTTGCGTGGCGTCGGCTTAAGGTGCGCTTCTCGTCCAACATGCCCAGATTGATTTCTGGCACCACGCCAGTCACTGGGTCTGGGCGGCCCACCAAGGACTCTTTTAAGTGACTTGAGATTGCAAACTCAGCACCACCTGTGTGTACCAGTTTTAATAGCAGCTCTTGCACCACTGGTATTTCTGGCAGCTGCGCTTTTAAAGTGTGTGCCTCATTCGCTTGCGAGCTTAACCGGCGTTTGATGTCGCTCAATTCCGTGCTGACTGACTGCAGGCTTTGTTCGGTGCGGCGTAAACGCAGCGCTAGTTTGCGCATGATTCGCACCGCGATCTCAAAATTGTCTTGTACCAACTGCGCGAACGCAGATCGGTCCACGCGCAAAAGCCGGCTGGTTTCTTTGGCCCTTGCAGAAGCAAAACGTGGCTGATCCTCCAGCACCGCCATTTCGCCGAAAAAATCACCCGGTTCGAGTATTGCCAGCGGAGTGGCGCCGCGTACCGCGCGTAAAATCTCAATCGCACCGGCTTCAATAATAAACATTTCGTTGCCAGGATCGCCTTCGCGAAAAATAAACTGACCGGCTGGGACTTCAATATAAGAGCTCATGCGCGTGGCTTCAATTCCAAGTTGCTAATGATTAGCCGCATATTAAAGCGGCTCCGCTGAAGTATGGCGTGAAGCAATCTGTGTGCAAAGCGTTGTTTTCAGCGTTTTATGCCGAAGCTTTGGGTTTACACACGCATACGTTAAGCCGCACACCTTGATAATGCTGGGAAATATCAGCAAGGACGCGGGCGACATGAGTGATTTCGACGATGACGAAGAAATAACTGGGCAAGACGATGCAGGCAAAAATTCGCTGTACACGCAACGTTTACGGCTTAACAAATTTCTTGCTGAGCGTGGCATCTGCAGCCGTCGCGATGCCGATTTGTGGATCGAATCCGGCCGTGTGACAGTCAACGATGAAATCGTCGATGTTGGCGCTTACGTTGATGATAAAGACGAAGTTCGTGTTGATGGCGAACTGATCGCTGCCTTCAAAATCCCAAAACGCGTCTATATTGCGCTGAATAAGCCCATTGATATTGAGTGCACCACCGACACCCGTGTGGACGGCAACATCATTGATTTTGTTGGCCACCACGAGCGAATTTTTCCGATTGGCCGCTTAGACAAAGATTCTGATGGGCTGATTTTGTTGACCAACGATGGCGATATCGTCAACAAAATTCTGCGCGCCGAACACAATCACGAAAAAGAATACTTAGTCACCGTCGATCACAAGATCAGCGCGGCGTTTTTAAGCGGCATGGCGACCGGCGTACGGATTTTGCGGCGTACCACCAAGCCGTGCCGAACCTATAAAGTTTCGGCGATGACGTTTGGCATTGTGCTCACCGAAGGTATGAACCGCCAAATTCGCAAAATGGCAGAAGCATTTAATTATCAAGTGCTCAAATTGACGCGCGTGCGGATCATGAATGTGGAGTTGGGGCACATCAAATTGGGCCGGTGGCGCAATTTGACCGACGCCGAATTGGTGCAGTTGCGTGCCGGAGCCGCAGCACCCAAGCGCGTTGAAGCCAAGCAAGTTTTCACGCGTGGGCCGCGCCCAGGTGCTTTGATAGCACCGCGTAAAGCCCGTGGCGATGCGCCAGCGGCTAGAACCACAGTGCGCGGCAACGCGCCATCCGGCCGACCCGCCCGCGCTGCCAGTTCCACACGCGCGCCCCGAAGCGGCGATGCGCGTAGCGCATCGAGCCGCGTTTGGGAAAGCAAGCGCCCGCCCAGCGAGGCTGCTGCAAAGAATCGGGGCGATGCACCAATAGCGCGGGTACGCAATGCCTGGGGCGAAGCTAAACTCAGCAAACCGGCGTCCACCTGGACCGATGCCCGCCCCGCGCGCAGTAGCGCACGCGCTCCGGGTGCATCAGCAGAGGCAAAGCCAGCGCGCGTCAAGCGTGTTTGGACGGATGCACCGCCGGCGCGCACCTTTGCCAAGCCCGCAAGCACCCGGCCGACCTCTGCACGGCCAACGACCGCAAGAGCCGGGGCGACGCGTCCTGGCACCCGCAGTGGCGCGGGCGCGCGGCCGGAAGCTGCGCGCGTTGAGCGCGGTACGCGCACCGAAGTTTCGCGCGGGCCACGCGGCGGCATTCAACGCAGTTCGAAACCAGCGGGTAAGTCGGCACCGCAAAAGCGCCGGTAGCAAACCAAGCCTAAATCCTGGCAATCATGTAAATTCATCGACTGTCTAGCGAACTGAAGCACTAAATGTCTGCACTAATCTATGTCTGACCCGAGCCATGCCAGTGCGCTGGTGCCGGCGGTGGTGTTTTTATCCGCAGCGGTGTGTGCCGTACTTGTAAGTAAGCGCCTGAAGCTTGGCGCGGTGATTGGCTATTTGCTGGCTGGCGTTTTGATCGGGCCACAGGTGTTAAAGCTGATCACTGATGAGCAGACCGTGTTGGCGTTTTCCGAGCTGGGCGTGGTGTTCTTGCTGTTTGTACTGGGCTTAGAGCTGTCACCGCAGCGGCTTTGGGTGATGCGGCGGCATCTGTTTGGCATGGGCAGCGCGCAAATGTTGCTGGTGACAGGTGTGATCGCCATTGTCGCGAAACTGTCCGGTTTATCCACGGCAGCCGCAGTGATCGCCGGTTTTGGTCTAGCGCTTTCTTCCACGGCCTTCACGCTGCAAATTCTGGCAGAGCGCGATGAAGTTGCCAGCGAACATGGGCGCGCTTCGTTTGGTGTGCTGTTGTTTCAAGATTTGGTAGCAGTGCCGGTGTTGGCGTTGATCCCGCTGTTCGGTGCGCGCCACGCAATAGAAACTGCGCGGCCGTTTTGGCAATCGGCGCTGTTAGTGGTGGCTGCGGTGGCGGGCGTTATTTTTGCTGGGCGCTATTTATTGCGACCGATTTTTCGGATGGTGGCACGCTCGAAAATGAGTGAGCTGTTTACCGCGGTGTCCTTGCTGGTGGTGCTTGGCACCGCACTACTGATGCAAAATGTCGGCTTGTCGATGGGATTGGGCGCGTTTTTAGCGGGCATGTTGCTGGCAGATTCGGAGTACAGCCACGAGGTCGAGGGCCATATCGAACCGTTCAAAGGCCTGTTGCTGGGGCTGTTTTTCATGGCGGTCGGCATGAATTTAGATTTGCATTTGCTGCTTGCCAAACCGGCATTGATTTTTGCCCTGGTTGCTGGCGTTGCCTTGTTACAGATGCTGCTGATGTGGGCGGTGGCGCGGGCATTTGGCCAAACCCATCCAAGCGCTTTATTGCTGGCCGCGTTACTGGCCTCGGGCGGTGAATTTGCCTTTGTGGTTTTTAAAACCGCAGAAACTGCGGCCTTGCTGGACGTTGCAACCGCTAAGTTATTGAATGTTGTCGTCGCGGTTGCGATGGGAATTACCCCGCTGCTGGTGTTAGGCGTGCATTACTTGAGCAAAAAACTAGCGGTTGCAGCTCCACCGCGGCCTTTTGATGAAATCAATAGCGACGCCGCGAAAGTGATCATCGCCGGCTTTGGCCGCGTTGGGCAGATCCCGGCGCGGGTGTTAGCGGCGCAAAAAATTCCGTTCACGGTGATTGACCCGGACACCGATGTCGTTGATTTTGCCCGTAAATTTGGCGGTAACGTGTTTTATGGCGATACCACGCGCCCGGAAACATTGCGCGCCGCCAAAATTGAGCAGGCAGAAGTATTAGTGCTGGCGCTGGATGATATGGAGCGTTCGATACGAACTGCGCGGGTTGCGAAAAAGCTCAATCCAACGCTTAAAATTATTGCGCGCGCACGCAATCGCCGACACGCGCATAAATTGATGGACTTAGGCATTGACGATGCCGTGCGCGAAACCCTGCATTCGGCTTTGCTGATCACGCACAAGATGCTCGAAGAATTGGGCTTTAGTGCGGAAATGGCTGCCGACCGTGTCACGCGTTTTCGCACGCTGGATGAAAACTCGCTAAAAGAGCAGTTTTTGTTCCATGACGACGAACAAGCCTTGATTCAATCGGTGGCGCAATCACGCACCGAGTTGGCAGCGTTGTTTGAAGCAGACGCAAAAATGGTGCAAGGAGCGCCCATACAATGAACGTGGCAATGAACGTGGCAATGAACGCAGCAACCGCCAACTCTTTAACCTTGCGCCGCCCAGACGATTGGCACGTGCATTTGCGTGATGACGCGATGCTGCAAGCGGTCGTTGGCTTTACTGCCCAACAGTTTGCGCGCGCCATTGTGATGCCAAATTTACGTCCACCGATCACGACGGTAGCCGCAGCGCGCGCTTATCGGGAGCGAATTTTGGCCGTCGTGCCTCAGGGTTTAGTGTTTACACCATTGATGACGGCGTATCTCACTGACGACTGCGATCCAAAAGAACTTGAGCGTGGCTTTCGCGAAGGCGTTTTTACTGCCGCCAAGCTTTATCCCGCGAATGCCACAACCAATTCCGCCGCCGGTGTCAGTGATATTCGTCATTTGGATCGGGTGTTGGCTAAGCTGCAAGAGCTTGGTATGCCGCTGTTGGTGCACGGCGAAGTGACGGATAGCGAGGTCGATATTTTTGATCGTGAAGCGCAATTTATTGAACGCATCGCGGCACCGATGCTTGCGCGTTTCCCAGAACTGCGCATGGTGTTTGAGCACATCACCACCCAACAAGCGGTGCAATTCGTGCTTGCCAGTGGCAGTAATGTCGCAGCGACAATTACGCCGCACCACTTACATATCAACCGTAACGCGATGTTTGCGGGCGGCATGCGCCCGCATATGTATTGCTTGCCAGTCGCGAAACGCGAAGTGCATAGACTAGCGCTGCGCCGCGCCGCAACGTCTGGCGATGCCAAGTTTTTCTTAGGTACCGATTCTGCACCGCATGCCATGCGCGATAAAGAATCGGCCTGCGGCTGTGCCGGGATCTTCAACGCGCCGCATGCGATAGAAAGTTACGCGACCGTGTTCGCTGAGGAACAAGCGCTGGAACACTTGGAAGCATTTGCCTCGCTCAATGGCCCAAACTTTTATCGCCTGCCGGTGAATGAGCAACGCATAAATTTGAACTATGAGGCGCAAGCGGTGCCCGCGTTACTGGATTTTGGTATGGCGCAGGTGGTGCCGTTTCATGCAGGCGAAACTTTGCGTTGGCGTTTGGTGTAGGGCGTCTGATTTTAGTCCACTCAACCGCATCTCGCATTTATTAACGGCATATAACCAAATCCCAGAGCCCCTGATACGTTTTCCCTCCAGATGACGTTCTAGGATGCGACATCGTTTTATTTAAAGGATTTGAATGCTTTTCCGTGCCATGTGCGCATCGGCGCTGCTTCTCAGCGCCATCACTTGCGCATTTGCGCAATCCTATGATCTACCCGAATTCGACGCCGACGGCGTCCCCCAGCTCAACCCGGACGGCACCTCCAACGCCAGCAATGCGCCGTGGGAAGACTATGACAAGTTCATCCATAAGCGTTCCGGCGTTAGTGCTGTAGGGCCCGAAGGTTTTGGCGACAGCGTGAGTTTGTATAACGGCGCGCTGTCGTTTTCGGTGACCGATATCAGCGTGCCGGGCAATTCGGCGTTACCCGTGGCATTGACGCGCACGATGAGTGTCAGTCCGCGGCCAGACTTTTACATGTACGACGATCCCTTAGCGGATTGGGATTTGGATTTGCCACGGATCAGCGGCGTCTATGGCCCGACATGGCCGAACACGCGTTGCTCCAGCACCACCGCAGCGAGTGCCGCACCGAATGTGACCGTCGCCGGTGGCGCGACTTACATCGGTTTGGATTATTACCAAGGCCTTCAAGCCAGCATGCCGGGTGGCGGCGAACTGATCGTGGCCGACCGCACCACCCCAAAACCGAGCACTGGCACGTACAAATGGCTAACGCCTGCGCTGACCTATATTTCTTGCCTGCCCAGCATCCAAAACAGCAGCGGCGAAGGTTTTTCTGCCCTAACTTCTGACGGCACACGCTATACCTTTGATTACATGGCGCAAACTTATGAAGCGCCGCTATTGAATCCACCCTCGCAAGGCTCTTTGCCGGGCGAATTGACCCGGCGCAATAACGTGATGTACGCCACGCGTGTCGAAGACCGCTTCGGCCATTGGGTCACTTACAGCTACTCAAACACGGCGACCCAACCTGCGCGGTTGGATTCAATTCAAGCCGATGATGGCCGTTTGATTACCTTGACCTATAACCCGCAAGGCAAGCTGCAAACCGCCGCCAGCCATGGCCGCAATTGGACTTACGGTTACAATGCGGCGGTTAGTTCGCTAACCAGTATCACGCTGCCCGACAACAGCCAGTGGACGTTGGACTTACAGCGGCTTTCTGGCGTGCAGATCGACTATTCCAGTGGCGATCAGCACAGCTGTGATCAGATCAACCCGGTGTTAAATCCACCGCTGGTCGGCGGCAATCCGGGCGTGGTCGGCAGTGTCACGCACCCGGCGGGCGCAAAAGCCGAGTTTGAAGTGCAATACAAGCGTTCGGGGCGCAGCAATGTGCCGAAATTCTGCTTTAATTATGAGTTTCCTACCAACACCCCGACCAACGATATCGCGATCTATGTGCGCGATTACGACACGGTGCCGCTGTTTAGAAAAACCGTCACCGGCGTCGGGATA
>JAYVAQ010000358.1:0-4007 GCA_043750875.1 Rhodanobacteraceae bacterium | reverse complement strand
TTTAAAGGCAGCCGCGACGGTAAACCTATGAGTGGCACGGCGACGATGTTGCAGATCGATGGTCGGTGGTACATGAAAAAATTGAGCACGCGTTCCTGATTGGGCTTGCCCAAACCTTGATGCGCTGGCCCGCTTTTCCTCGCTTTTACGTGGTGCCAGGAACCACCCTGGAGAATTCGATGAAAACGCTCTGCAACCATGTGATGTTTGGCCTGTTCGCCCTTGCCTGTGTGGGCTCGCTTTCTGCCCAGAGCTTGGGCAATGCTTTTAGCTATCAGGGTCAGCTTAAGGAAGCTGGGCTTCCTGCGAACGGTTTGTACGACTTTCAAGCGTGCTTGTTTGATCTGCTTGTTGGCGGCTCAATCAACGTGATATGTACCGCTGAGATCAACGATGCGCCGGTGGCAGCTGGGCTTTTCACACTGGCGCTGGATTTTGGTGCGACACCTTTTGCTGGGCAACAGCGCTACCTTGAGATGCGCGTGCGCCCCGGCGCTAGCACCGGCACATACACCGCATTGAGCCCGCGCCAATTCGTGCGCGCCGTACCGGAAGCATTGCGCGCTAGCAGCGCACCTTGGACTGGCTTGACGGCGGTGCCTAGTGGCTTTTTCGACGGCGTCGACAATATTGGCATCAGCAGCATCACCGCTGGCGACTTGACTGCAGCGCTGATCTCGGTGACTTGCTGGCGCGACTGGCGCAGAGCCCGCTTGGCGCAACGCAAGCGCTTTGGGTGATTCGCCGCAAAGGCGTGTTGGCAGAACTCAAAGAAGCGACGGAAATGCGTGAATTGCGGGCATTGGCATTAGTGCCTACCAAAACCGCGAGCGTGTCCAAGTCGCATACGGCGGATCGTTACGTGCCCAAGAAGTGATGGAGCGAATCAGGAATCCTTTTTCGAGGCATTCTTGCGCTGCCAGGCCTCAGAAAGCCAAACCGTCAAAGCAGTAAAGATGCCGTGGCGGTTGAAACTAATGTGGTGCCAGAACTCTACAGTTAGCCTCAAACGGCTCCCTCTCGACGTCATAAATTATCATTTAAAACAAAGAGTTAGTACGGGGATAGCAATGGGGCAATCCCAGCGTTCCAGCCGCCGTATCGGAGTGGGTGCGGCAACGTCAAAGTCAGGAATGCTCGGCACGCCGCAATCATCCGAAAGTATTGTTGGAATTCGCTGGGCTTTGCAGCCCAGCCTACAAATAATCAATAAATGCCTTTTCTAGCTTCAACTTGGCTCAAGCTGCAAAGCAAGATTGTTTGCCTGGAAAAACGAAGCAATAGAAAAGGCCTGAGTGCTAACGCTTCGAGCTCAGTTGCGTGCTTCTAGTGCATCTAGCCGCGCCCGCAGCACGTCGAGCTGCGCGCGCTGTGCCGCGTTTTCACTTTCCAATTTGGCATTTAAGCCTTGGATCGCGGCAAGGGCGATGCCGTCGGCGTCGACGGTGCTGATCGATTTGCCGTCGCCGGCCAAGCCAAACGTAGCTTTGAAGTCTTCCGCCACCGGGCCCATGTGCAAGCCTTCGCTGGAACCTTTATAGTCCCAGGTCATGATCGGCATTTTGACCAAGCGGCTCAGCACGTCTAAGCCGTTCACCGCGCTGAAGTTTTCTTTGTAGCTGCGGCTAGAGGCATTGGTCCAGGTGCCACCGTTGGATAAGCTGGCGACGCCGCCAGCGCCACCCCCGACGATGATTCGGCTTTGCCCTGCGATTGGACTGGTTGTTAAGCTGAGCGTGCCGGTGCTATCGAATAATGCGAAGTTAGCTTCCTTCCCGCTTACTGATCGGAGATTAAAGCTGGTACTGTTATCGAGCGCTTGAATCACCATCTCGGTGCCGTTGGGAATAGTATTGGTGTTGATACCCATGCCACCCGCAGCACGCACCAAGAATTGATTCGGCCCGGTCGTGACGAAATCCACATTCGAGGATTGATCTGCCCACACGAAGCTGCCTTCATCGCCGTTCGCGTCGCCGGAACTCGCTGCGCAGGTTCCATCACCCACACCATTGCCCACACGCGTCTTCGCGTTTTGGCCGCCCACCCATGAATAGTCGCTACCCGCACAGTTGAGGCCACCGCCGGAGACGGTCGAGCTAAAACCCGTTGCGGTATTGCTGCTGCCGCCGATAACGCTGCTTGATGTGCCCGTCGCGTCGTTGTTGAAGCCACCGCTGACCGTGCTTGAAACGCCCGCCGCATTGTTGCTAAAGCCACCACCGACGCTCGCGCTGGTTTCACTCGCGGTATTATCGCGTCCGCCTGCGACCGTGGCGAAGGCGGCGTCGGCTGCGTTTGCGCCAGCAGTGCCTACCAGATTGTTAAGGCCACCGCCGATGCTGCCGTAGTTGTCATCGATGCGATTGGATCCGCCGACAGGATAGTTTGGATCCAAGTTATTTTCTGCGCCGCCTCCGGCAATCGTTGCACCGCGTGCCGGCGAAATTACGCCGTTGGCAACACTCCCAGCGATGGTGTTAGAAGTGAGTGGTCTGGCATTGGAGCCGAGTTCGGTGCTCGGTTCGAGGCGAAACGCACGTCGACCCGAAGTGCGGATTTCCAACGGCTGGTTGTCGTTAGTGCCTAAGTAGTTGCTACTCGTTGTTCCGGTATTTCCCGAAACTTCCCAACACGCGCCACCGAACGCTGCTTTGGGATCAAAACGCGTTGCTTCGCCCAAAGCGGCAAAGCCTGAACTACCCTGCTGTACTTCGGTTTTTAGCGCCATTACCGGGCTTGCCGATAGATCAATGCCGAAATCAACATCAACCGCGAAATTGCCGTCCACGACCTGGACTGCATACAGCGTGATCGGGCTGGATAGGCTGGCGGTTTTGGCTTCATTGAGCAGCGTGACGCGTAGGTCATACCGGCCATTGGCGGGCTTGCCGCCATCATTCAAGCTGCCGCGATAGCTCCAGGGGGCCGCGTGCAGAGCGCCGGTGGCGACGAGTAAAGCGAGGGTTAAAAGACTTTTTTTCATAGCGTTCTCCAGAATTTGGTGATGAGCGAATGCTCAAACAGGCTTGGTTGAATCGTTTTTAAGTGCTGGTCTATTTTTCAAAACCATTTAGTTTTCAAAACCGTTGCGAAATAGCTCGTCCGAGCCGCACACCAAATTGATTGCTTTGGCGTCGGGGCGCAGTGCTGCGTGCAGGGAGAATCGGCCGTTTGCTGAGGCCAGCTCGACTGGCTTTAGCGCAGCGGCCAGCGTAAAGCGGTCATCGCTACTGGCCTGAGAAGTGGTTGTGCTGAGCGTCGCGACGCCGTCGTAGCGAGATTGACTGGCATCGCTCGCCTTTGCGTTTGCGGGCCAGGGAATGGTCAAAATTAGTGCGAACAAGAACCCTATTTGCCGCATTGGTGCCTCCAAAGTACCCACGGGATGTGGGGGATGTAATGCAGTACACGGGAAATTGGCTCGGGCGGGGCCAATCAGGCTGAAAAAAGTTATCACTCAGCGCTGAGCAGCGCTATTTCGTCGAAATCCTCGCTCGTCCTGACAAATCTTCCAGTACCAATGGATGTTTTTGCTCGCCATCTGCACACCGCGATCAACAGCAGCGACGCCATCGCGTTGTCGCCGCGTCCGCCTAACACTCGCAGCCACACTTGCCACTTTGGCAGCGGGCGCAGCAACTGCCGGTGCCGAGCTGCGCGTCGATTGGTCCAGCATTGACGCGGGTGCTGGCAGCGCCACTGGCGGCAGCTTTCAACTGAGCGGCACGATTGCCCAAATCGACGCTGAGCCACTACAGCCAGCAAGAGGCGGCAACTTCCAGCTCACCGGCGGTTTTTGGGTGGTCGCTAACTTGGCAGCTTCGGATGCGCTGTTTAAGGATGGTTTTGAGGGGCTTTGAGGCTCGAAGTTTGGTTTGATTCACCAGCAAAGTTCTAAAGCGCAGTTGCGTGTGGCCGAAGTGAGCATAGCGACCGAAGTAGCAAAGCCGCTTTCTGAAGTGGCCTGCTTTTGCAAGAAATTCCGTGGACTAGAGCAACAAGCG
>JAYVAQ010000357.1:0-7210 GCA_043750875.1 Rhodanobacteraceae bacterium | reverse complement strand
TTAAATGCGAGATCAAGCCACAGTTTTGCACCGCGATTGAAGTCGAATCTACTAAAAACGGCATGTCGTCATTGATCACTTCGACCACAGTACGCGTGCTTTCCCAGCCGTGTTCCTCCAAATTCGGGTTATAGACGCGCACTTTAATCTCCGCAGTTTTGCGTTCGCGCCAATATTTCAGCAGTGAAACGGCCATGCCGGCCCAGGATGTCGAAGGCTTTTCCGCCAGCTCCTCAGCGGGCGTGCGGGCGAGTAGTGCCCGAGTAAATGTTTCAGCCTCGGCCAATTTTGGTGCGGCAACGTTGCCTTTTAGGAGTTCCAAAATGGCGTTTAGCGGGTGCAGCTGAGTCATGAGCGCGTCCTCGTGTTGATCGGAAAGATGTTGATTAAATAAAGCAAATTTTGCGAAGGATACCTAGATTGTCGCGACACTCCAGCGCTTTCATCTAAACATCACTTTACATCCTCAATTAAAGGGCTTTGTTGTGCCTGCTGTTGTGGCACTGTTTTCGGTCCTTGAACAAGGCAGAATGCAGCTCGCCCAACTAAAGCGATGTGCGCATGGAAGTAACTAGAATCATTTTGGTGATGCTGTTAGCCGTCGTTGCCAGTCGCACGATTGCGCGCTTTACGCATTTGCCCGCACCGTTTGTACAAATTGGCCTGGGAGTGGCAATTTATTATTCGAGTTTCACGACCGTATCCCTTGATCCAGAAGTGTTTTTCCTGCTTTTGCTGCCACCTTTGCTGTTTTTAGACGGCTGGCGCATTCCCAAAGATGAGCTTTTGCGCGATGCCGGCACGATTCTCAAGCTCGCCTTTGGCCTGGTTTTTTTTACGGTACTGGGCGTAGGCTTTTTAATTCATTGGTTGATCCCCACGCTGCCGTTACCGGTGGCGTTTGCACTTGCAGCGGTGATTTCGCCTACTGATCCGATTGCGGTATCGCAAATTGCGTCGCGCACGCCAATCCCTACGCGCATGCGCCATATTTTGGAGGGCGAGGCACTGTTTAACGATGCCTCGGGCTTGGTATGCATGCGTTTTGCTGTCGCTGCTATGCTGACCGGCGCATTCTCCCCACTCAGCGCGGGCTTGAGCTTTATTTGGCTAGCGCTCGGCGGGCTGGTGATCGGCGCGGGCGTGACTTGGCTGGTCACTCGGCCTTGGTCAAGCAAATCAGTGTTGCTCGGGGACGATGGCGGCGCGCAAATTTTACTCAGCCTACTAATTCCTTCAGGCGTGTATTTAATTGCCGAGCACTTTCATTGCTCGGGCATTTTGGCGGCAGTGGCGGCCGGCATTACCATGGGTTTTGCACCGCACAGCCACTGGCACGCGATTACCCGCATTCGTAGAACCGCAGTGTGGGATATGGTGCAGTTCGCCGCGAATGGCAGCATTTTCGTGCTCCTGGGTGAGCAAATTCCCGCCATTTTTTCAGGCGCACCGATTACGGTGACATCTGCCGGACATGACAACCCCTGGTGGTTAGGGCTTTATGTATTGCTGATTGTGCTAGCGCTGGCGGCGCTGCGATTTGTTTGGGTTTGGGTATCGCTACGCAATGTGTTTGCTGAGCCAACGCCGGCCACGGGCCCCGCCACACCCTACTGGCGGCTGGTCTTGGCAATGTCCTTTGCTGGTGCGCGCGGCACGATTACCCTGGCAGGCGTGTTGACTCTGCCGCTGGTGTTATCCGAGGGCGTGCCTTTTCCCGGGCGTGATCTGGCCATTTTCCTTGCCACCAGCGTTATTTTAGTTTCGCTATTGCTGGCCAGTGTCGGCTTGCCCATCATTCTCAAGGGCATGAAGCTCCTTGCTAACCCCGCGCATGGTGCTGCGGAAAACCGCGTACGCACCGCTGCAAGCGAGGCCGCCGTACACGCGGTAATTTCGGCAAAGCAAGCGATCGCGAACGATGCAGCCGATTTCGAGCTCTATGCAGAGGCCGCCGCACGGATCGTAGCGACCTATCGCCAACGCATTGCGCGCTATGCCCGCGAAGATGCGTTGGCCGCGCAATCGAGCGAACCCACGCAACACGGCGACACAGACCGCGTTGAGCACGAACTGCGCCTGGTCGGGCTACGTGCAGAGCGCGAGGAAGTCGTGCGCTATGGCCGCAGTCAGGGCACCAAGCAGGTGATCCTGCGCAAAATCGGCCGCGAAATTGACTTACAAGAAGCGCGCTACAGCGTTTGAGCATCCCGTTAACTTAACCAAATCAATGAAGCTCCAGCGCCACCATGCGAATCACTTTTTGCTGCACTAACACCAAGCCCGAGCCGTGGCTTACCGGCTTCGCGCATGCCTTACCAGAAGCGGAAATTACCGTTTGGTCGCCCGGTGCGCCGCAAGCGGATTTCGCCATCGTGTGGGCACCACCACAGCAGTTCATTGATGAGCAATGCGCTGGCGCACAAGTCGGTAAGCCGGGCGGGCTAAGATGTATGTTTAACATTGGCGCTGGCGTTGATGCCCTGCTGCGCCTGAAACTGCCGCCGAATTTATTGCTAGTGCGTTTAGACGATGCCGGCATGGCAGTACAAATGGCGGAATATGTTTGCCAAGCGGTGATTCGCCATTTTCGCGAACTTGACTGCTACGAGCGCGATATTCGGGCCGGGCAATGGAGCTTCCGCAAACCGCTGGAGCGCACTGATTTCCCCGTCGGGATTATGGGCTTAGGCCTGTTGGGAACGCGCGTTCTAGGTGCGTTGCGGATGTTTGATTTCCCAGTTCACGGCTATAGCCGCAGCACAAAAGTAATTCCGGGCGTGCGCTGCTTTACGGGATTGCATGAACTGCCAGAGTTTCTTAAATCTAGCCGCGTGTTGGTGAATCTTTTGCCATTGACACCTGATACTGAGAACCTCCTCAATTTTGAATTATTGTCCCAATTGCAACCGGACGCATACCTAATCAACGTCGCACGCGGCGCGCATTTGGTGGACGCGGATTTGCTGCGGCTACTGGCGCTTGGCCGCATGGCCGGTGCGACGCTGGATGTATTTCGTACCGAGCCCCTGCCCAGCGAGCATCCGTTCTGGCAACAGCCAAAAATCACGATCACGCCGCACACGTCCGCACGTACCATTCGGGATCAAAGTATTTCGCAAATCGCCTTTAAAATCAGGGCATTAACGCGCGGCGAGGCGATTGCAGGCGTGGTTGAGATTGCGCGGGGATATTGAAGCCGCAGCTGTTGAGAGTGCTAGCGAACAGACCAAAATGCCAACAAATCTGAGCATCTAACATCCCCAGCTTAGTCAGGCGAATAGCAATGCCACAAATCATCGGCGTCAACCGCAAAACCCTGTTGAATTCCCGGCCAGAAGGCAAACCTACGCTGGACGATTTTCGCCTCGAAACCAGCGACATGCCTCACGCCGATGCGGGTCAAGTATTGCTTCGAAATGTGTATCTATCGTTGGATCCCTACATGCGTGGGCGCATGAGTGACGCTGTTTCTTATGCCGCACCCATAGCGATCGGCGAGGTCATGGGCGGCGGCACTATTGCGCGTGTGGAAAGCTCCAGCCACGCAAATTTTAAGGCCGGGGATTGGGTGCTAGGCATGGGCGGCTGGCAAGACTATTGGATTTCAGATGGCACAGCGCTGAGCAAACTGGATGCCAATATGACTCAGCCCTCACTGTATCTTGGCGTGCTGGGAATGCCAGGTTTTACCGCCTACATGGGCTTGTTGGATATTGGTCAGCCCAAAGCCGGTGAGACCGTGGTCGTGGCTGCCGCTACCGGCGCTGTGGGTGCCGTCGTGGGGCAAATTGCCAAGCTCAAAGGCTGCCGCGTGGTGGGCTTGGTCGGAAGTGCCAAAAAATGTCGTTACGCGGTGGAAGAATTGGGCTTCGATGCCTGCATCGATCACCACAGCGCGAATCTTTCCCAGGCACTTTTTGCCGCATGTCCAAAGGGCATAGATATCTATTTTGAAAGTGTTGGCGGCGCGATATTCGACGCGGTTCTGCCCGTGCTCAATAGCGGCGCGCGCATTCCGCTATGCGGCTTGATTGCGAACTATAACGATGCCGCGCAAGGTGCTGCATTTGATCACCCAGATCGGCCGGATAGGCTCGCTGGCCTTATGCGCACGCTGTTGAGCAAACGCATCAAGCTGCAGGGTTTCATTATTTTTGAAGACTACGCGCCACGCTTCGGTGAATTTTCTAGCCAAATGGCTGCGTGGTTAAAAGACGGAAAAATTAAGGTTCGCGAGGATATTCAGGTCGGACTGGAGCTGGCACCACAAGCATTTATCGGCCTATTGGAAGGCCAAAATTTCGGCAAGTTGGTAATTCGCGTGGGTGAAGACTAGCGCGCAATTTTCGCCTGGTTTTCAGGCTCGTTTTATTTCAGGACTGTTATGAAAATATTGATGATTTTGACTTCCCACTCGCAACTGGGCAGCACTGGTGCAAAGACCGGATTTTGGTTGGAAGAATTTGCCGCACCGTATTACGTATTCAAAGACGCAAACATGCAGATCACGCTGGCCTCGCCACTCGGTGGTGCGCCACCGATTGACCCTAAAAGTGACGCGCCAGATGCCCGAACCCGGGCAACACGACGCATCAAGGATGATCTGGAAGCCACCGCGCGCTTAGCAAAAACGCATAAGCTTAAAACGCTGAGTGCGAAAAATTTTGACGCTGTTTTTTATGTCGGTGGCCACGGCCCGCTTTGGGATTTGGCCGACGACGGTGCCTCTATCGCGTTGCTAGAAGCGATGTTCGCTGCACACAAACCGGTGGCGGCGGTATGCCATGCAACTGCTGCGCTACTTAATGTTAGAAACGCGAGCGGCAGCTTCGTGCTAAGCGATAAAAAAATCACCGGCTTTAGCAATAGCGAAGAGCAAGCCGCAGGTTTGACTGAAGTGGTGCCTTTTTCACTGGAAGATCGGCTCAAACAAAAAGGCGCGACCTACACAAAAGTAGGCAATTGGCAGCGTTATGTCATTACCGACGGGTTACTGGTCACCGGGCAAAACCCAGCGTCTTCAGAAGCGGCCGCATTTGCGTTGCTGGCGGCCATGAATGCGAAGCCGGCGATAAAAACGGTTGAGTTGCGCGCGGTGCAGAGCAAATCCACCCACGTCAAGCCACTGCTAAACGCGGTAAAACTGGAAGCACCCAAAAGAGCGAGGAGATTTGCATGAATCGTCAATTCGAAGGGCAGCAATCCAGCACGCCAGAGACCAAGGCGAACGCCATAACCCAACAGGTCATTGGCCGCTGGGATAATGAAGGCGGTGCTGGGCCTGACGGGCCGCAGGAGGGCGCGCATCAAGCCGGTTCAAAATCACAACCCGATGCGCCTGAGCTAAAACAGGCGGCTTCGATCAGCACGCAGCGCTGGAGCCAAAACCTAAGTGGCGGCGCGCACGTCTTGATTCGCCCGATCAATAAGCTTGATGCTAATGCCGAGCGCGCCTTCATTGATGGACTTTCTAGCGACGCCAAGCGCTTACGATTCATGGCGCAAATTCATCCCACGGAAAAATTTATCGCGCAATTGACCAACCTGGACGGCATCAACGAAGTTGCGTTGGTTGCCGTAACCAAAGACGGTGCCGCCGAAAAAATTGTTGGCGTTAGCCGTTACAGTAATGATGTCCAACAAAACCGCTGTGAATGCGCGCTCGCGGTCAGCGATGATTGGCAACACAAAGGCTTAGGCACGGCGCTAATGAAGCATCTTATCGAGGTGGCGCGGAGCAACCGAATCGCGGTCATGGAGAGCTTTGAATTTGCCGAGAATATGGCGATGCGCACCTTACTGCACGAGCTGGACTTTCATGTACGACTCGATCCAAACGATGCGCGCCAAGTCGTCTACACGCTGATGCTTAACCCACAGGATGTTGCCGCAGCCGAGCACTCGATCCAGATTTCTGAACGATAGTTGGCACATTTTCGCCACTACCTAACTGCGTTCGCCACCACACAGAACTGAATTCGGGCAAATATTATCTTAGCAACGTTACATCGGGTCATTGCCCTATTGAGCATGCGACCAGCCGATGTACGACCATTTTAGGAGTAACTTATGAACAATAAATTATCCATTGCAGTCGCATTAGCAACTTTGAGTTTCGTTGGCCAAGCCGCCGCACAACTGGTGGTTTACGAGCATGATGGCTTCGGCGGCAGATCTTTCACCATCGATCAAGAAGTCAGAAATTTCAAACGTCAAGGCTTCAATGATCGCGCCTCCTCAGCAATTGTTTTGCGTGACCGTTGGGAAGTTTGTGACGACGTTCGTTTCGGCGGCCGCTGTGTAATTTTGCGGCGCGGGCGCTACCCATCGTTTGGTGCGATGGGCCTAAATGATCGTATTTCGTCGGTACGCGCAGTCGAATCGAATGCTCAGTACGACAATAATCGCTATGCGCCACAGGCGGAATGGGTTTATGACAATCAGCGTCGCGGTGATGAACGCACCTTTGAAGCGCAAGTAGTTTCGGTTCGCGCCGTGCTGACGCAAAACAACCAGCAGTGCTGGATTGAGCGCGAGCAAGTCGGCGGCCAGTATCGTGACAGCGGCAAAAACGTGCCAGGCGCAATTGCCGGCGCGGTGATCGGTGGCATTTTAGGGCATCAAATTGGCGGCGGCAGAGGCCGTGATTTTGCCACCATCGCAGGTGTAGTCGCTGGTGCTTCGGTAGGCGCTAACGTTGATCGTAGAGGCAACGGCGGACGCACTTACACGCAAAACGTCCAGCGCTGCAGCGGCCGCTACGGCGGCAATCAACCACAGTACTGGGACGTGATTTATAGCTTCCGTGGCCAAGAACACCGCATGCAGACCAGCTATCCACCTGGCCCCACGGTTACCGTGAATCGCCGTGGTGAACCCCGAGTTTAGGCTTCACGTTTCGCCTCAGGCGAGATAGTTTCAAAAACAAATCCAACGCCTCGGCGTTGGATTTGTCGTTTTAGCTTCTGAAAACTGAATGAGCCCGCACGCATCACAATGCAGATAACTTAAGTGTTCCTGCTATCCCCGCACAGGCTAGCCCCGTTGTCAGTTAGCTAACATTTAGAACTTGTTTCCGCACCCTGCATTAACAAAGACGCCAACACCTTATTCGCAGCGTTATTAAAAGTTTGTGCAATTCGCTGCGGGTCGGTGGAGTTCAATGGCAAAACTAAAGCGGATGGCGTGAGCTGGCTAACTTTTTTCG
>JAYVAQ010000356.1:0-5743 GCA_043750875.1 Rhodanobacteraceae bacterium | reverse complement strand
GCCTTGCGTCGATGAGTAAGCCCATTTCCGCAACGTTAATCGGGAAATTTGTCGACCAGGGCTATTTGCAATGGGATTCCCCAGTCACGCTTTTGGTGCCTAGCTTTCGCTTAAAGGATCCGAATTCGGTGTTTTTAACGGTTGAGCAATTGTTGAGCCATCGCACCGGTTTGGTGCACCACACGCTGGACAATGTTATGGAGGCATCCAACACCTTCGCGCCGATTCGCGCACTGTTACCGAGCATGAAAGCACAGTGCGCGATTGGTGCGTGTTTTGCGTATCAAAATATCGCCTTCAGCTATGCTGCTGACATTAGCTACGCCGCGAGTGGCCAGTTTTTTGCAAACGCGCTGCGACGCGAGTTGTTTGAGCCCTTAGGCATGAACCGCGCGAATTTGGGCCTAGAGAATCTATCAGAGGATGATAATTGGGCCCGCCCGCACGAGCGCCGGTGGCCAAAAAATGTACAGATCAATGTCAAACCCAACTACTACTGGCTAGACGCTGCTGCAGGTGTTAACGCCAGTGTCTCGGATATGGAGCAATATTTGCTAGCGATGTTGGGCAATAGGCCAGACGTTTTGCCTAGCGAGATCATCACTAAACTGACCACGCAACAAATCGCAACGCCCGGCGAAATTTATGGCCCGCCTTGGCGGCGCGCGCGTTTGCGCTCGGCTGGCTATGGTTTAGGGTTGCGGCTATTCGATTACTCCGGGCACCCGATTTGGTATCACGCGGGCGCCGTGGCTGGTTTTCGCGGCATGATTGTTGGCTTACCTGAAAAAAATGCTGGGTTGGTTTTAATGTGGAATAGCGAAACCAACTTGCCCGCTGGCCTAGTGCCGACGCTGTTGGATCGTTGGCTCAATCAACCTGAGCACGACTGGCTAGAACTGCATCGTTATCAGGCAAAGCCCACACGCAGCGTTTTGACGCGTCGACGTTAATCCAAGTATTTTGATGGAGTTAGACATTTGAGCGTTGATCGCACTCGCCACATTGAGACTTTGATAGCTGCCGCAAGTGAAAGTTTGAGCGCATCCAGCTTGCGCACGCTGACGTTGAGCAAAGCATTGCTAAGCGCAAATGCAGTCGCAAATGCGGTGCCTAGCACGGGTGCCGAAAAAATTATCTTGCGTCCAATTCAGTTGAAGGGCGTGTTGCAGTTAACTGTGCTGTATCGTTTCGCGACTAAAGATATCACCAAAAATTTAAGCCCCGATATCGCCTGGCAAAGCGTAAAGGACTGGCTGACGCACGAATTCGCAAACGCGCATTTAGTGACCGAAACGCTAGATCTTCAACTTATTACGAGCCGCAAAGGCGTGAGTCAATTGGTACGCGCACGCGTTGCGCCGCAGGCTGGAGTGTTGCAGAGGCAGCAGACCTCAGTAGGAATAAGCGCGCCAGCCGCACAACATGACCGCACAAAAGCACATTTGATTGCGCTAGACGCCGCGTTTTTACTGCCGCTTGGCATTACCCAGCGCGGGCCTTCTGGCACTCCGATTTTGGTGCCCGCGATGGCGAATAAATTTAAGCAAATCAACAAGTTCCTAGAGCTTTTTCATGTCGCGCTAGCGAAAAGTCCAGTCGCGGAAAAGGCGGATTTACGGGTGCTCGACTTCGGCGCAGGCAAAGGCTATCTCACTTTTGCAATTGACCACTATTTGAATGCCCGAAGTATCGCAGCCGCGCATGAGGTGGTTGGTGTGGAATTGCGCGTCGAGTTAGTCGATGCGGGCAATGCCACCAGCACCCTCCTTGCCGGCACAAAGCGCTCAACGCTTGAGTTCATTGCTGGCGATGTGAGCACGCACGCGCCTAAGCAAGTCGACGTCATGGTTGCCCTGCACGCATGTGATACCGCGACCGACCATGCGCTTCATTTCGGCATTCGCCAGCAAGCCGCCATCATTTTATGTTCGCCCTGCTGCCATAAACAGCTGCGCCCGCAGATAAAGCTGCCGCCCGTTCTAGTGCCGCTTTTGCAGCACGGTGTGCATTTGGGGCAGGAGGCAGAAATGCTAACCGACGGCCTGCGTGCGCTATTACTTGAAGCCGCAGGGTATCAAACGCAGGTGTTCGAGTTCATTGCCACCGAACACACCGCAAAAAATAAAATGATTCTTGCCATTCGCCGTAAAGAACCGCTCACGGCAGCGCGGAATCGCGAACTCATCGCAGAAATCGCAGCGCTCAAAGCGTTTTATGGTGTGCGTGAGCATTGCTTAGAGGCGTTACTGGCAAAGTCCGTTTAAGTTTTAGGCGCGTGGATGCTGCAAGAAAAAGCGCAGCATCTCAGCACTCGCATCCGGCCCGCGCGCATCGGTATAGCTGCCATTGACGCTACCGCCTGACCACGCGTGCGATGCACCTTGTACCAACCAATGCTCAGCGACTACTCGGCCGTCTGCGGCTCGATACTCGCTGCGCGTGGTGGTGCGTATTCCCGTCGTCTTTAGTTGATTTACGACAACGCTGGCCGCCACACCGGTGCAGGCGGCGATGACTTGGTTCCCGTTCGACGGGTGCACCGTGGCATCCGCGTCGCCGTGAAACACAATGGTGGCAACGCCGCTGGCGCTGCTCGGCATCGACAAACCAACGCCTTTCATTGCGCTGAGTGCAGAGCCTAAATCCTTGGCGATTCCAGTCGCCAGACCCGAGTGAACGCCCACCGCCGCAAAGATCTCAGGGTAGGCGTCCCCCAGAATTGCAGCCATAGCGCCGCCAGCTGAGAGTCCAGCAACATAGACGCGCTGGCTATCAATCAAATGCGTGCGCATCAATTCCCGCGCCATCTCCGCAATTAGCTCGGGTTCGCCACGCCCACGCTGTTGATGCGTGTGCTTAAACCAATTCCAGCAGCGTTGTGGATTGGCACTCGATGACTGCTCTGGATACAGCACATAAAAACCCTGGCTACGCGCCAAAGTATTCATCGCGGTACCGGCGGCAAAATCGTCTGGGTTTTGCGTACAGCCATGCAACATCACCACCAGTGGTAAGGGGCGAACACCCGCGCCCGGTGGAGTATAGAGCTTGTAATTGCCTCGATATTGGTCGCTGTTGCTATGGCTGCCCGCGATAAAGCGTTCAATTCCAGCCGAAGGTACGTCAGATTTTGCCGTCTCGTAGCGCTCTGGTGCATTGAGCGCAATCAAATTCGTTGCGCGACTTTTTGCACGCAGCGACGCGGCATCGGCCGTCCGATCCGCACCCGCCAACGCTGATTGAATCGCAGCGGTCGCGGCTTGCAGGTTCCCTTGTTGGGTTAGGCGAGTCGCGTGATTCATAAGACTCTGAAAATCAGCTGGCATTATTTTCATCCTGTAAAAAAGTAGACAAAACTCATCGCGTGCGCGACAGCAGCGCGGCCTTAACCGCCGGACTAGCGTGCAGCGCACCGAGCACAGTGATCGATTCAATCGTCGCTAATGCCAGCTCGGGGCTGACCTCGGGTGCGATAGAAGCCAAACCCAGAACGCGGATATGCAACTTTTCCCCGGCTGCCAGCAGCGCCAGCAAGTCGGACTGACTAAAATGCTGTATGCCCAGAGCTAAGGTTTTACGCCGTACGACTTGGCGCACCACCTCGCTATGGGTAGTGAGCTGGTTGCGAATCGCTGTGCGGATTAGATCGGTGCGGTTCGCGTAAAAACCTTCCTGCACCAAAAGATCAATCTGCCCCAAATCCACACAACCAACGTTGATGGTAATTTTTTCGTCCGCAGGCTTGGTCATTGCAGACAGTGTGGTTGTGCTCGGCTTTTGCATGTTTTCACTGTAACACCATCCATGTGGATGGTGTGAGGAATATTTTTGACACAACCGAGTCCAATTCCGCGTTTGATTGCGAACAACAAACTTCGCCACAATCAAACGCCGCCGTAGTCACCCTGGATTCCCGCTTTCGCGGGAATGACGATTTGGTCCTACTGAGGATTGACGCTAGTCAGGAAAAACTTTGCTCGGCCAGACGTAATTGCAACAGGTTTGGTGGCTACTTTGATTAACCGCGCGATTCACTCGCGCGTCAATCGTTTCAATACAGGCGTCGCCAAGAACAGTAAGCCGCCGGCGATAACACCGATCCACATCATCTGCGTGAAAACGTCCGCATACAGCGTAAGTGCTGCGGGCACATCGTATGCCCCAGATGCGTCGGGTTCGATAGTGGCCCATGTGCCCAAACGCCCGGCAATAATTTCACCAAAAGCCGAGAACAGAAACCACGCACCCATCATCAAGCCAACCGCTCGCGGGATTGACAGCCGTGTGACCGCCGAAAGCCCAACCGGTGAAAGCACCATTTCCCCCACCACAAGGGCCGCGTAGGCAAAGACCATCCACCAAAGGCTGACTTTGCCAGCCGCACCTGGGTTCGATGCGGCGTAGGCCAGAATGCCGAATGACAGTCCGCAGAACAGCAATCCCCACGCAAACTTCGCGGGGTAGCTCGGATTGAGTTGCGCTCTATCTAACTTTGGCCACAGCCAAGCGAAGGGAAAACTAAACAAAATCACGAACAAAGCGCCAATCGCGGTGGTTTGCCCCGCCGTCCACTGCACTCCGAATGTGGTGCGGTCCATCCCGATCTCGGCCATCAGTACCCACGGGCCATAGGTCTGTTCGTACAAACCCCAGAATAAAGCGCTAACGGTGATTAGTACCATCAGCATGACCATGCTGCCCTTTTCTGCCCGCGACAGGCCCGAAAACATCAAGCTGATGAACCACAGATAGAGCACAGCGCCCATGACCACAGCAACAACTTCTGTCAAAGTCACCTGATGACCACCTAACAGCGCAGTGAGCGGGCCAAAATCAATGCGCGTCTGTAGCATTTGCCAAACCATTACGGTCAAAACCAAAGCACCAAGATAAATCAAGATTTCGCGCGAAAGCCCGGCGAAAACTGGCGTTTTCAGCATAACTGGATCAGCAGGTTCTGCGTGCCCACGCAAATGCTTCTGGCCATAAACAAATTGCACCAAACCCACCGCCATCATTACCCCGGCAAGCGCAAAACCATAGCCCCAACCGATCTTCTCGCCAATGTAGGCAACGATCAACGAGGACAGAAATGCACCGACGTTGATTCCCATATAGAAAATGGTAAATCCCGAATCTCGACGTGGGTCGTCGGCGCTGTACAAACGGCCAACAATGGTTGAGATATTCGGCTTTAGAAAACCCACGCCAACACCGATCAGCGCTAGCGAGAAATACATGATTTGGATCGCGAAAACGTCCCGTACTGCACTATCCGGCGTGGCGCCAGTTGCGGGGCTGCCGGTCCAGGCCATACCTAACTGACCGAGCACCAAGAGCAAACCTCCAAACAGTACCGCTTTTCGCATACCCAGATAGCGATCAGCAAGCAGGCCGCCCAGCAGCGGTAGCGCGTAGGCAAGGCCAGCATAAGTGCCGAGCAAAATCGTGCCGTCGGCCTGGGCAAACAAATGATGTTTTACCAAATACAGCAACAGCAGCGCCTTCATGCCATAAAACGCAAACCGCTCCCACATTTCAGTAAGGAAACAAACATAGAGCCCTTTCGGGTGGCCCAGGAATTCATCCTGAGCAGATGCAGCGGCGTTGGTAGACATTTAATGTGTTCCGATGGAGCAACGCTCAAGTATAGCGACGGCGCGCCAAAAAACTTGGCAAAGCAAGCGCGCGCGTCAAACTCAAACTCAACTTAGCCCACGTTTTAAGATCACCTCCAAAA
>JAYVAQ010000355.1:0-8774 GCA_043750875.1 Rhodanobacteraceae bacterium | reverse complement strand
GTCCCGCTAAAGCACCCCAGCTCAAAGAGCTGATCCGTACCTTCACCCTGCGAACCAGTGAGGGTTTCGTTGAGAATTTTGGGCCAAAGCTCATTGCGCGTGTGGCTGAGCATGCGCCCGGCTTGCGCTTATGCTTTTTACAAAAATCCGACAAAGAAAGCATGCCACTGCGCGATGGCAGCATCGATATGGAAACCGGTGTGGTGGAAAAAAATACCGCACCGGAGTTGCGTGTGCAGGCGTTATTCCGAGATCGTTATGTTGGCGTTGTGCGAATGGGGCACGCGCTCAACCAGGGCAAAGTGACGCCCAGACGCTATAGCGAAGGCGGGCACATCTTGGTGTCGAGGCTTGGCCTAGCGCGCGGAACGATTGATGACGCGATGGATCTGCTCGGCCTGCAGCGGAAAGTCGTCACGATCGTTGGTGGCTTTTCGACCGCATTAGCCCTGGCGCGCGCATCTGATTTGATCGCAAGCGTGCCGGAGCGCCATACGCAGAATTTGCGCGAAGGCATGCACAGCTTCGTGCTACCTATTCAGACGCCGGAGTTCGCCGTGTCACTGATCTGGCACCCGAGAGCGCACGCCGATCAAGCGCATCGATGGTTGCGCAGCGTGATTCTGGGGGTTTGCAGCGGGTGATTCGACCGCGAGGCACCTGCCATTGGCTAAAACCACCATAAACCCCCACGGTAAATCGCTAACTATTGGCCGAATTAGTCAATTTTACCTCGTATTTAGCCCGTTTTCCGCTGGCACGCATCTTGAATAGATAGAACTAAGGCTGCAGCCCGACGATCTTTATCTAACAGCAAAAGGACATCCATCATGGGAATTTTCACGCGTTTAAGCGACATCATTAACTCCAATATCAACTCTTTGTTAGACAAAGCGGAAGATCCAGAAAAAATTCTGCGCCTAATGGTGCAAGAAATGGAAGACACTCTTGTTGAGTTGCGCACTGCGGCCGCAAAAGGAATTGCAGATCGCAAAGAACGTGAGCGTTTTGTTTCCAGTTTGCATGCAGAAACGACGGATTGGGCATCTAAAGCGGAGCTTGCGCTTTCCAGGGGCCGTGAAGATTTAGCCAAATCGGCGTTGATACATAAGTCAAATCTTACGGAACATTTGGTCGTTGTTGAAAAAGAAGTGGCTTTGATTAGTGAGCAATTGGCGCAATTGTCCGAAGACACCGCCAAGCTGCAAGCCAAACTTGCCGAGGTGAAGGCGCGTCAACGCACGATTGTGTTGCGTCATCAACACGCGGAAAATACCTTGCGTGCCCGCAGCCAAGTGGCCAATCAGCGCGTTGAGGGCATGATGCAACGGTTCGATTATGCGGAGCGGCGCATTGATGGCCTGGAAGCACAAAGCGAAGCGCTGGCGTTTGGTCGGCAAAAATCTTTGGCGGCTCAAATCGCTGAGTTGGAAACGGACGAGCGAATTACCGAGGAGTTGGAAGCATTGAAAGCGCGCATGAAGGCGAGTGCGAAACCTATGTTTGCAAAGCCTGCCGTGGAGAGCAGCCTCGATAGCAACAGCGGGAGCGTTTAATATGTCAGGTGTGGCAGAAATCGTTGCTGTCCTGTCGCTAGCCGTTGTTGCACCGATCGCCATCATTACTAATTTTATTCTTAAACTGCGGCAGAATCGTGGCTTGAGTACCGATGACGAACGCATGTTGAGTGACTTGTGGCAAAGCGCAAAGCGTATGGAAGATCGCATTAGAAGTTTGGAACGCATCTTAGATGCGGATCAGCCCAACTGGAGAAATAAGTCATGAGCCGCCGTAATCGTAGTTCCCGCGAAGAAATGTTTATCGGTGAACGCATCAACCCGCACCGCTTGTATCGCAGTAATCGCCGAATTCTGGCGGGTGTTGCGTCTGGCATTGCTGAGTATTTGGGTTTAAGTGTTACCGGCACGCGCATCGCGGTATTTTTCCTTTCGATGATATTTTTCCCGGTCGTGCCGTTTATTTATTTGATTATGATTTTTATTCTGCCGCGCCAACCGGAAGGGCTTTATGAAAGTCCGAAAGATGAAGCGTTCTGGCGCACGACAGCCCTTGCACCCAGCACGAGTTTTTCCGATGCACGTTATCGATTCCGTGATATGGAAGAACGCGTGCGTAACATGGAAGAGTATGTCACCAGTGCAAAGTACGAGTTCGAGCGGGAAATGCGGCGCAGTCCGGCCAGTAGAAGCGGATATCAAAGTCCGGCGCAGAGCTGAGCTTAGTTGCAATTGAATTAGCTAAACCCAGGTGCAGTTAGCCTGGGTTTTTAGTTGACTGATTTTTTGGTTAAATACCTAACTGCTCAGCATCAAACTCGACATATCGCCAGTAGCAAGGATTACTTTACCCGGCGTTTTCAGCGTAGCTTGCATATCTAACAGCGCGAAGAGTGCATTGGCGACCTCAGGATTGCGCCCAACTTCTGCGAGTGCCGCGCCCACCACTTGCGGACGCACAGCTTGCGCTTGACCCAGGCGTTGCGAGGCTTTTTTATCGGCTTCTGAGTGGATAATGGCCACCTCATTTTCCCCGGCTTGGCGCATCGCAGCGGTAACTTGGCGCAGCCTATTGACCACTTTGCGTTGAATCTCAGCGATCATGCCTTTGTCCCGAAACGCCACTTTGCGGATGTAGGTGGAGCCCAAATTGAAGCCCCACTGCGATGAGGTTGGCGAAACTTCCTCACGCACTTTGCGTGATAGCGCATCGCGGTTTTCCAAAAGGACGTCCAGGCGCAAATTTGAAAGTTGCTTCACCACCGCGGTTGCGACGTTCGCTTTGAGTGAGCCCATCGGGTCTGAGTTTTGAAACAAAAAAGCTTTCGGGTCATTGACATACATCTCAAACCAGATGCCCACCCCCATCGGTGCACCTTCTTCCGAATTGACGAGCTGGTTGCGCAAATACGCTTGATGAATTTGCGTACCGACGGTGTAGGTTTTGCCAAAAAACGGGAAAAGCAGCGCCTTTGGGCCGAAATAGCTAATTGGGAAAAACAACCCAGGCTCTTCGACTTGCCCGATCACTTTGCCGAAAAAGGTATAGACCATCACCGTGCGCTCAGGTAGTACGCACCAAAGTTGAAACATACGCCCGATCGCGATCAACAAGGGCGCACCAATGAAGGTAAAGAAAGTGCCAAAAACAATAGCGACTAAAAAGTTCATAATTTGGCCTCTAAATCTTGAGAATGGTTTGGGCGGCTTTTTCGCGCAGTGGCAGTGAAGCATTGCGCAAATAACTATCGAGTGCGCCTTTGCCGCCTTGCTGATGCATAGCACCTAAGGTTTTGCCCAATTCAAGCAAAGGGGCAGCTTCGGCTTCCGCGCGATTTTCGGCGATCTGCACCGCTTGCTCGGCCATTTTGAGCTTTTGGTCGGCATCAGCCTTGGCTTGGCTGATTGAAGCGGCCACTTGGTTTTGCGTGGTGTTAATCGAGGCTAAGGCTTCATCGACATCGCTAGGCGGGTCGATATTAGTGATCAAGGCGGCATCTAAATCAATGCCGTAGCGCGCCGCCGTTTTGCGGCAAGAGTCTTCCATGAACGAGTTGATTAGGGAAAGATTTCGCCGCAAGTCGTTGATCGAAACGCCTTCAACGGCACCTTCATGGGATTGCCCATGAAATGTCGCGATGCGATCGCGCAGCACCGAAATAAAATAGCCCACCATATGGGCTGCTGGATTCGAAATGCCGAACAAATAGGCATATAAATTGCGCTCGCAGGGTTTCCAACGAATCTGACCGGTGATGTGCACTGTGAGGTTGTCTTTGGTGACGGCTTCAATGAAATTTTGCTTGATTTCCGGATCCCAGCTGATATCAATCGTTTGGATCGTCATATCGATTTTATAAAGCTTTTGCCACGGCCATTTGAAATAGGGCCCACCCTGCACAATCACGTGAATATTGGGATACACATAACGTAGCTTTTCTTCTGCAGTTAGCAGCGCGCCCAACTGCGGATCATCTGCGGTGCTGCCGTTGAGGCGCTGCACCCGGCCAAAAGTGGTGAGCACGCCGCGCTCGGTGGGGCCAATTGAGTACACGCCAAAAAGCAAAGTGAGCAGCGCGGCAATCCCCACGCCTATGATCAAACCGAGCACTGTTGTAGTGAGCATTTAAGGAAACTCCGCGCGAAAAAGTTGGGCTACGCTAGCAGAATTCTTGCTTGAGCTGGCGGAAGTTTGGCTCGGTTGGCGGATTTTTAGTGTCGCTGCTAGAGTGGCGCTCGAGGCATCGATGGGCTTGCGCTACAGCTATTCAACAGCGCCATATGATGCCTGATCGCGCCATATCACCCCTAGTCGCGCCATATCCGGCGGCAGATGTGGCGCGACTCAGTTGACTGGCGGCTTGTTTTGGCGCGATAGTGCGGCTCGCGCCACTTCCAGTACTGGTTTTTTCACATGCCCAGCGAAATTCCCGCCGAAGAACTGAGTGCGCTGATTGATGCCGCCAATGCCAAGGAAGAAGGTATCGCCTTATCACTGGCGCGAATGCTTTTGCCACAACTCCCACCAAGAACGGTACAACGTCGACTAGCGCTGTTAGTGCGCGCTGGGCACCTGATTGCACGCGGGAAAGGCACAGCGCGTCGCTATTTCGCGCCGCTTCAGGTTATCGGAGGCGGCGAGGGCGTGCCGGATATGCACCTGCGCGCGCAGATTCTAACCAGCGTCTTGCCACTATCGACAGAAGGTGCGGCTTTGTTTATGCATGTCAACCGGCCATTGGCTTTGCGCAAACCGGTGCCTTACCGACGCGATTTCTTGGATCAATATGTTCCGAATCAAACGCACTATCTGCATCAGGATCTGCTTCTGCGCCTACATGAAATGGGCCGGTCTCCAGTTAATGACAAGCCCGCTGGCACTTACGCGCGCAGGATTTTGGATCGACTGTTGATTGATCTGTCTTGGTCATCTAGCCGTTTAGAGGGCAATACTTACAGCAGGCTCGATACGCAGAACTTGATTGCATTCGGCCATGCCGCTAAGGGCAAAGATCTTGTGGAGACTCAGATGGTGCTGAACCACAAGCTAGCGATTGAGATGTTAGTCGAGCAAGCCGACTCCATAGGATTTAATCGCTACACTTTCCAAAATCTACACGCGCTTTTGTCAGAGAATCTGCTGCACGACCCAGGCGCGGTGGGGCGCTTACGCCGAATTGAAGTGGCGATTACCGGTACCGTATTTCACCCGCTAGCGATTCCGCAACTGATCGAGGAATGTTTTGATTTACTGCTAGCAAAGGCGGATGCGATTACCGACCCATTTGAGCAAGCATTTTTTATCATGGTGCATCTACCGTATTTGCAGCCATTTGAGGACGTCAACAAACGGGTTTCACGCTTAGGCGCGAACGTTTCGCTGATCAAACACAACTTGGCACCAATGTCGTTTGTCGATGTTCCAGAAGTGGAATATGTTGCTGGCATGCTGGCTGTTTACGAGCTGAACCGGACAGAACTGCTGTGCGATGTGTTCGCGTGGGCATACGAGCGCTCCTGTCAGCGCTACACCGCCATCAAAGACAGCCTGCCCGAGCCTGATCCGCTCCGGCTTCGCTATCGCGATTCGCTGAACTCAGTGGTCGCTGCCGTGGTGCGCGCCGGTTTGCCCATCGAGTACATGCACATTCATCGTTTAGCCCAGGCGGTAGTCGAAGCCACTGACCTGGAGGCTTTCATTTCCTTGGCGACCAATGAGCTTTATTTGTTGCATGAAGGAAATCTGGCACGCTACCGTTTGCGACCTTCAGAACTCGCGCAATGGTTTTCAATGCGCGGCAAGGCTTGAATTCGGATGAGTTGTGAGCGCGCTGATCGGTGCAGCATCCTGTGGTTTTTGCTTTCAAGCTTTCGGCAATAATCTGGCAAACTCTCCGCTTTACTGTGGATTAAAGCTATGAAACTCGCTTCGTTAAAATCCGGCGGCCGTGATGGCACGCTAATCGTGGTCAACCGCGCCCTGACGCGCGCCGTTGCTTGTCCAAAAATTGCGCCAACGCTGCAGGCGGCATTGGATGACTGGGCAAACAGCGCACCACGATTGAATGCATTGGCAGAACGTTTGGAGTTGGCCGAGAACGCACAAACCATTGATGCGCAAGAAGTTTTTGCCCTTGATTTTGGTGCGCTGGCCGCACCTTTGCCGCGCGCGTATGAGTTTGTTGATGGATCCGCCTATTTGCCGCACGTCGAGCGCGTGCGCAAAGCGCGTGGCGCTGAGGTGCCAGAGAGTTTTTATGTGGACCCACTGATGTACCAAGCGGTCAGTGCCGGTTTTTTAGGGCCGCGCGATGCGGTACTTGTCAGTAGCGAAGACTACGGCATCGATTTGGAAGCCGAGGTAATTGTCGTCACGGATGATGTGCCTATGGCAGTCGATAGTGAATCTGCGGCGATGCATATCCAGCTGATTGGCCTGATCAATGACGTCAGCTTACGTAATTTAATTCCAAACGAATTGGCGAAAGGCTTTGGCTTTTTACAAAGCAAGCCACGTTCGGCGCTGAGCCCAGTACTGGTTACCCCAGATGAGTTGGGGCCAGCTTGGCAGTCAAGTAAGGTGCACTTGCCATTACGCTCAAAAATTAATGGTGAGCATTTTGGCGCGCCGCAAGCAGGCGTTGATATGCAATTTAATTTTGCGCAACTGATTGCACACGCCGCGAAAACCCGGCCGTTAGCTGCTGGCACTATTGTTGGTTCGGGCACGGTCGCCAATCAGGACGAGTCGGTCGGCGCGAGCTGCTTGGCGGAGATTCGCACCTTGGAAGTGATCCGTGCCGGCAGCGCAACGACGCCATTTATGCGTTTTGGCGATACCGTGCGGATCGAAATGCTTGATGCCAGCGGTGCCAGTATTTTCGGTGCGATTGAGCAAAAAATTACGGCGGCTTAGCGCGGTCGGCCAACAAGCCGCAGTGATTCAGCCCAGCGACGATTCAAGCACGAGTGTGATCGTGTCAACCGGAAAAACACGCACTTTGTAAAACGTGTTCCAGTACCCGCGATCAAAACGCGTCTGTGCTTGCAGTGGCCCTTTTAACGGCGTGCCAGGAAAAATCCATGAAGATTTGGTTTCTTCGAACTCGCCGATCAGATTCGTGCCGTCTTGAATGCTCAGCGTCCAGGAGACTGGAATTTGCGCGAACCGGGTGTGTATCACTGTAGTCCATTGCCCGCCAGGGCAGCTAATCGTCTTTTGACGTCCAAACATTTCTTGCTCCGATTCAACTGACTAAACGTGCAAAAGCCACTGACGGATAACGCGCTCAAAATCAGCGCTCTTTTGCTTGAAATCGCTCAAGTCGCTAAAAACTATGGCCGCTCGATCATTCGCCAGCCACTTAAGCAATTTGGATGGATCGTCAATTAATAAACCATCGTCAGGCAGCGCACGTACCTTCGCACCTAGATGCAGGATGACACCTACACCTGATTTCTCCCGCAAGTTGGTAGTGGCAAAATATTCAGTGGTGCGAAAGCTTGGCGCATTCCATTTGATGCCTTCTGCGACCGCTGGATCCGTTGCGCAAATCAGTTTTCGAATTTCTGCCACGACCAATTTATACGGGTGCTCAAGTGCTGCCATAAACGCGTCAACGGCAGCCGTGGTATCGGCAGAAGTTAGTTTTGCTTTGCTAGATGCCATCGTTATTTAGAGCCGCTAGAGGTTATTGGAGGCCTTGACTTAAAGCCCTTGCTTCAAACTTGCTTCAACAAAATCGTCTAAATCGCCATCGAGCACGGTCTGAGTATCGCGCCGCTCAACGCTGGTGCGCAAATCTTTGATGCGCGCATCATCAAGCACGTACGAACGAATTTGGTGTCCCCAGCCGATATCGCTTTTGGCATCTTCAATTTTTTGTTTGGCGGCGCTGCGCTTTTGAATCTCGATTTCATACAGCCGTGCTTTCAGCATTTTCATTGCAAAATCACGATTTGCATGTTGGCTGCGCTGGGTTTGGCAGGCCACGACAACACCGCTGGGAACGTGGGTAATACGCACCGCAGACTCGGTCTTATTTACGTGCTGGCCGCCGGCGCCGCTGGATCGATACACGTCCGTCTTTAAATCTGCGGGGTTGATGTCGATATCAATATTGTCATCGACTTCAGGCGAAACGGTAACCGACGCAAACGAGGTGTGTCGCCGTTTTGCCGAATCAAATGGGCTAATGCGTACCAAGCGATGCACCCCGGATTCGGTGCGCGTCCAGCCAAAAGCGTAATCGCCCTCGACCCGGAAAGTTGCGCTTTTGATGCCCGCGACGTCGCCTGCGCTGACTTCAATCATCTCGGTTTTAAAGCCTTTTTTGTCGCACCAACGCAAATACATGCGCAGCAGTATTTCCGCCCAGTCTTGCGCTTCGGTGTCACCCGAGCCGCTTTGGATATCGATAAATGCCGCATTCGGATCCATCGGGTTGGCAAACATGCGCGCCAGTTCCAGGCGTTCGACAACGCGTAGGAATCCTTGCGCGTCTTTCTCGACGCTGCGCGCAGTCGCTTCGTCGTCTTCATCGATCGCCATCTCAAGATAGTCTTTGGCGTCAATCAAACCCTGCGTCAACGCAGTCAAATGTTTTACCACGCCTTCAAGTTGCGCGCGTTCGCGGCCTAGAGCTTGCGCTAATTCGGGCTTGCTCCAAACGCTGGAATCTTCTAATTCGCGGGTGACTTCCTCTAATCGCTCAGCTTTGGTATCGAAGTCAAAGATACCCCCTAAGGCCCAAGGTG
>JAYVAQ010000354.1:0-5659 GCA_043750875.1 Rhodanobacteraceae bacterium | reverse complement strand
CCCGCCGCTATCTGTGCTTCGATTTCGTTCACTGCCGAGTAGGCAGCTTAGAAATAAAAATGTGGATAACTCCCTGAACGGTTCCCGTTCACTGCCGAGTAGGCAGCTTAGAAAACGGCTCGCCGGTCGCAACGTTGTGCGCGGTGGTTCACTGCCGAGTAGGCAGCTCAGAAATATTGGCCTAACGTATATCGGCGGATGGTGGCGTTCACTGCCGAGTAGGCAGCTCAGAAATTACCGCCTATCGCTGGCGTGCCTTGTTCATCGTTCACTGCCGAGTAGGCAGCTCAGAAATGCCAAGTGCGTCTGCCCGGTTGCCAACACGAGTTCACTGCCGAGTAGGCAGCTCAGAAATACAACACCGCATTGCGCGAATCCAGAAAAAAGTTCACTGCCGAGTAGGCAGCTCAGAAATAGACATGCGCGCGGGTAAAGCACCCGTTGCCGTTCACTGCCGAGTAGGCAGCTCAGACATTAACCACCTGCTCGCTTGACGCGTTGCCGCTGTTCACTTCCGAGTAGGCAGCTCAGAGAAGAGCCGGGTACGGTGCCGATTCCGGAAACCGCGTTCACTGCCGAGTAGGCGGCTCAGAAAGATAGCTGACGCAGCCGCGACGATTGCCCAGGCGGTCACTGCCGAGTAGGCGGCTCAGAAATCGGGAAGATCGCCTGGACCAGGCTGCGAAGGTCATTCTTACAGGTTCGAAAGCAGAGATTCTTGTCTGCTAGCGTTAGGTAACGAATTAAAATCGCGCAGTGAATTCAGTGAGCATGATATCGCCCGTCTAAAAAACGTTGCGCAGTTTATGGACGAAATCCGCAAGTTGATTGCTCAGGATGGCAGGGTTTCGGCCCGTTTAGGTAAGGAAACCGACATCTGCGACCCTGCCAGGGTCGGATCATCATTTACATTATTTCCGGTGGTCTTCGGCGCTTTGCGCCTGCGACACACCGGCTACCTTCTGCGATCGCTGCGGGATCGGAACCTATACACAGATCGGTTTGATTCGAATTCGCGCCAATCAATCCTCAGGCGGCAACCCACCGCGCCGTCGCGCCGGTTGCAAAGACTTAATCACCAAGCCAATGCCAGCCGCTAGCAAGCCCAGCATCATCAACGTATTAAACAAACTGGTAGGCTGAAAATAGATGCGCAAATTCATGATAATGCCGGTAAAAATAATCACCACGCCAATAAGAATCAGCGTGTGGCCCCAAAAGGATTTGCCGTTGGCGAACAGGATCACCATGCCCAGTAAAAATGGAATCAACGAAATACCGAAGCTGTTGTAGCCATAGATATTCCAAACCCCCGAGGTAACTTCGACTTGCTGGGTTAGCCAATATGCGCCCGCTACGGTAAGCGCTAAGCCGATAAAAAATTCACCCAAACCACCGGGGGTACCGCCTGCGCCAACTAGGCCGTGCTCATCTTTAGAATCATTTGCCATAATTTTCCTGTTTATTTGTTTGCTAACGGATTTGTTTGCAAAGGCAGAACTACTGGTCCGTCAAAATACTATGGCTACGGAGAAGTTATTTTATTTACCGGGGCTAGTTGCGCAGGTCCCAGGCCGACAAACCGAAGCGTACGCCCCGCCATCATCGCTGAGTCTGGCCAGACCCGCCATGGTTTACGCCAAATACTAAACGGTTGGCGTACTGCGCCTGAGATCACCACGCAATCATCAATCAAGCGCTGATTCATCCCTTGCATGACGGCGGTGCGCTCCGGCCCCACCGGCATGCTACGAATGCGTTCAAAGTCGGCGTCAAATGCGGCATTTTGATAATTCGCATTATTGACTTGCGGCGCTTTGTACGGGCCGTAATAAAGCTGAAGCACGTTTTCGGCGTCGGGCGCATCAAACTGCCAGCCCATATCCATCAGCATCACTTCGCCGCGATTGACCGCTTCAATGTAGCTGCCAAAGCTTGGGAAGCTGCGCCACAAGATTTTTTCTGGCGTGAAGCCCAAATCCACCATTTGCGAACGAAATAGCTCGAACATGCGGCGCTGCTCAATCCCCGCGGTGGAGCCAAAGTGCAGCGTGGGCAAGTTATCGGGTGTGTAGCCTGCGGCCGCAAGTCTTGTTTTCGCGTGATTCAAGTCAAAATTCGAGCCTAGATTGTGCGACTCAAATCCGACGACATTGGGTGGAATCACGCCGGCAAATATTTGCGCGGAGCGGCTATAAATTTTATCCACGCGTTCTTGCCAGTTATACGCCGCACTGATTGCGCAGCGCAGTTCCCGGTGGCGCGCATCAGTGCCGGGGTCTTTGGCAGCACCGAGTTCGGGATCCAACATATTGAAGGACACAAATACCGAGCCCAACTCAACATAATTGCGGAAATCGGTGGTTTTCGCCAACGCAGGTTGCAGCGTCGGCGGGCTTTGCGATGAGAAAACACGCGGTATGTTCGCCGCACTGACGCTCGCTAAATCCAGCGCGCCGCTTTCAAAAGCGCGCTGCACCGTGGCCGGTTCGGTTAGAAAATTTATTTCGATTTCGTCCACCATCGGTACGCGCCGGCCGTCCAGCTCGGCAAAGCCATACGCTGCGTGTTTGGCGGGCTGGTAGCCTTCAGCGGCCAAACTGAGTGTCTCGGGCCGGAAACTGGGATTGCGTAGCAGCACGGCCTTGGCGCCATCGAAGCTCTTGAGCTTAAACGGCCCAGACCCCAGCGCGTTGCGCGCAAAATCTGCGCCAAAGTGCTGCACCGCCTCATTCGGCACCACCGCGCTGTAGGCATTCGCTAGGGTGCTGGTGAGCGTTGGCATCGGCTGCGTTAGGCGAATTTCCAGCATATCCGGTGCGATCACTTTAAGGCCGGACAAATCTGCATCCATGTGCGCGCCCGCATCAACCCACGCCTTAATTCCTTCTACGTTGTCTAGCCAAAGCCAGGCGCCATCAGAAAAATTTGCCGGCACAAAATGGCGCTTCAAACTATAAACAACGTCAGCCGCACTTACTTTGCGACCCTTGCCGTTGGGAAAAATCGCACTGTCTTGAAAGTAGGCGTCGGTGCGCAACCGTATACGTACCGTTTTGCCATCCTCACTCAACTCCGGCATCTCCGCCGCCAAATTTGGCGTCAGTGCATAGGGTTCAGTGAACAGCTGATAGCGATACAGCGTGTCGTAAACATTGTTAATGATCGCGCCCGCATAGGCCGAATTCGCCTTGATTGGATCTAGGCTGGTCGGTACTTCGATAAAGTTCATGCGAAAGCGCACGGGTGGCGCGGTTGCTGCAGGCGCTGGCGCTGAGTCGCACGCGGATAGTGCCGCAAGTACCAGCGCGACTAAAAAAGAAGTTTTTAATGTTTGCATGGATTCAGTGTAGCCAAGCGGCTTTTTAGAGGTGCTGTTTTTCGACAAAGAAATTCACGGTATCAGCGCGTGCACACACATCCAATCCCAAGATTGTTGCATGGTTGCAGTATTGTAAAAATGCCCTAGATTGAATGGAATTAACTCAAAATTTCCTGGCACTCCAGGGAATTGTTCCGTCCAGCCAGCATTTAAAAAGCGTATGCGATCTGCTTGTGCGGTTGTGTAAGGCACTGTGGTGTCATTGCTGCCGTGGGTTAGCAACACGGGCACGCGCGATGTGAACGTTTCTGGCGTGCCATAGCTTGAAGTTGCTGGCAACAGCCGGGTCGCATGGCCGGTGTAGGCGGCTGCGAAGGTAGCGTCACTCAAGGCAAGGCCATGCATGATTTGCCCGCCAGCCGAATAGCCCCAACCATAAACGCGATTTTGATCGACGTTGTAATTGGCCTTCATATCCGCGAATACGGCGCGAATTTTTATTTCGTCCTGTGCTGGAATCCAGCCGCCTTGACTGCCACTGGATTCCGGTGCCAAAAGCAAAAATCGCGTGTTTGGTCCGAGAATTTGCCCAAAAGTATTGCGAATCGTGCTGGCTGCTAACGCTTGGGTTCCGGGGCCACCGGCACCATGAAGCGCGATGATTAGCGGCAAAGCCTCGCCGGTATAGTCCTGCGGCACGGACGAGTAATAGGTAACAACACCGGCCGAACTAGCAATTGTGTACTCGCTCGGCTGAAACGCGCCGCCGCTGCCAAAACTCGGTCGCTCTGGCGGCACACCTTCCAAATCTTCAAAGCCACTGGTTAATGAGCGATCACCGTCACAGCGCCAGGCAGGGGCGCGAACTTGGCCGAGCGCGTGTGCGTAATTCGCTGAAAATAGCAGCGCAAGCAGGATTTTTGTCATGGCAAAACTTTATGGCATTCCCTTCAATACTTACAAGCAAGCATTGTGCAGACGCGGAACATACCGCGCGCCAATTTATCCGCGCTTGACGCATGGTTACAGCACTTTGGTTCGTACCCAAGCCACCACGCTGGCAAGCGCTGGCACCAATGCCGAGGAATCTTCGCCGCCCCCTTGCGCCATATCTGGCCTGCCGCCGCCTTTGCCACCTATTTGCGTAGCCACTGCACCTAACATATCCCCGGCTTTTACTTTGGCAAGCGCAAGCCCGTGCACGCCTGCCAATAAATTGGCTTTGCCGTCCATGGTGCCGGCGAGTACCACGGCGCAATCGGGCAGCCGTGATTTCAGGCTATCCAACATTTCCCGCAGCGTTTTTAGCTCGGCGCCGTCGACTTTCGCGCTAACCACTTTAATGCCGCCTACATCTACAGCAGCACTAGCGAGTTCAGCCGCATGCGCCGCCGCCGCTTTTGTTTTCATTCGATCAAGCTCATGTTTCAGCTCTTTTTCGCGTTCCAACAGCTGCTTGAGTTTGTGCGAAACATCCGCAGGTGCCACGCTGAGCAAACTCGCGGCGACATTAAGCTGATCCTGATCCGCTTCCAAGGCCAAGCTAGCACCTTCGCCCGTCACCGCCTCAATGCGGCGCACCCCTGCGGCGACACCGGATTCACTGACAATTTTAAAGGTACCGATATCGCCAGTACGCGACACATGCGTGCCGCCGCATAATTCAGTGGAAAAGTCACCCATTGCCAACACGCGTACACGGTCGCCATATTTTTCACCGAATAGCGCCATCGCGCCCGCCTTGATGGCGTCGTCATAGGGCATTTCATCCGCGCTCACCGCGTTGTTGGCGCGGATCTCGCGATTGACTAAGCGCTCGACTTGGCGCAACTCGGCCTTAGTCACGGGTTGGAAATGGCTAAAATCGAAGCGCAGGCGTTCTGGGTCAACCAGCGAGCCTTTTTGTGCCACATGATCGCCCAGCACGAATCGAAGTGCCGCGTGCATTAAATGCGTGGCGGAGTGATTGCCACGCGTAAATCCGCGCAGGCGTGGGTTGACGACCGCGACTGCGTGATCTGCTACTTTTAATTCCCCTGCGGACAGATTCCCAATGTGACCAAAAAATGTGCCAGCAAGCTTGATCGTATCGGTCACGATAAAGCGGCTTTCGCTGCCGTCGGCGTGCGCTATCTTTAGCTCGCCGGTATCGCCAACTTGACCGCCGCTTTCTGCATAAAAGGGCGTGCGATCCAAGATAACAACCGCTTGATCCGCGCTGGTTAGTTCGCTAACTTCTTTTCCGTCAAGAAGTATTTTTAAAGCTTTTACGCCCTGCACTTCTAGCGTGGTGTAACCCAGAAACTCAGTTGCCGCTAAGCCTTGCGATTGTTCTGC
>JAYVAQ010000353.1:0-3518 GCA_043750875.1 Rhodanobacteraceae bacterium | reverse complement strand
TCAGCTAATCATGAGCACAGTCGGCAAAAGCGGCTGAAGGCTTTTCAGGAAAAACCAGGATTTAGCGTCATTATTCTTTCGCCCATCGCGGTAGGTTTTGGCGTCAATATTCAAGCAGCAAATCACGTCATCCACTACACCAGAATGTGGAATCCCGCGAAAGAGGATCAAGCTACTGATCGCGCTTATCGCATTGGGCAAACGAAAAACGTCTATGTTTATTGCCCATTAGTAGCGGCACAAAATTTCAATACCTTTGATGTCACGCTCAATAAGTTGCTTGAAAATAAGCGCGAATTGGCAACAGACATGTTGAACGGTGCTGATGACATAGACACGGATGAATTTCTTGCTCACACACTCAGCAAAGCAACATACCGCTGATAACTATAGCTGCGATTTTTCTTCAAGCCGGTCAGTTCGGCGACAATGCCCAAGTCAGCCAATATCTTGACGGCGGCATTTGCGGTGGGAAAGCTGGTGCCTAATTTTTGTCGTACTTGCTCGACGGTAAAGCGCGGCATCATCGGCAGCATCTCGAACAAGCGATAGCAGGCTGGCCCGGCTTTGGCTGATGCCAGCAGCTGGCGACGATCATTCGCCAGTAGCGTGGCAATGGCGACAATATTGCGCTCGGCATCGTTTGCGGAATAGATGACAGCTTCCAGAAAAAACGCGATCCACCGTTCCCAATCGCCGTCGGTGCGAACGCCGGAAAGACATCGGTAATACTCAGCTTGATGCAGTTTTAGGTAACCGCTCAGATACATGAGTGGCTCAGGCAACAGGCCCCAATGTTCCAGCAATGCGCCGATCAGCAGCCGGCCTATGCGGCCATTGCCGTCTAAAAACGGATGCACGGTTTCAAACTGCAGATGGATCAACGCCGTCTTTACCAACGGTGGAAGGGTTTCGCCTTGGGCATGAATAAAGCGTTCTAGCTCCGCCAGTAATTCAGGCACGCGCTCCGCCGGTGGCGGTACAAATACCGCGTTGCCTGGCCGCGTGCCACCGATCCAATTTTGCGAACGTCGCAGCTCGCCGGGTTGCTTAGCTGAGCCGCGCGCGCCATCTAGCAGCAAGCGATGCGCGTTGCACAACAGGCGCACGCTCAACGGTAAGCCAGCGCTGCTACGCAGGTTATCTTGCACATAGCGAAAGGCGCGCAGATAGTTCGTTACTTCTTCAACATCCTCAGTATTACTGACCGCAAAACCCGCTTCCTCGTCGAATAAATCTGCCAGCGTGGCTTGCGTGCCCTCAATCTGTGAAGTCAACAAGGCTTCTTTCCGAATCGCGCTATAAAGCAGCCAATCCACAGACGGAACCAGCCCAGCCACCCCGGACAAGCGCGCCAGCGCCAGCTCGGCCAAGCGGTTCGCCTCGACAAAGGACTCCGGTGCAAGTACCGGGTTGTGTGGTGGTAGCGCATCTGGCACAAACGCACGAACAGCTTCGCCTAGCGTTGTGGAGATCGCGTAAGTGCCGGTGATGCGCATGGTGTGAAAACATTCTTTAATTGAGGCCTTGGGTATTAAAGCATTCTTTAATACTTGGTGGTCAAGCTCAGACTTAATCCTAGCCCGGATCATCGCTGCGCCGTCGATGCTAGCGCAGGCTACACAGATCGTTCAAACCACGGATCGACAAGTAATAAACCCGCGATACCTTCAAAATCCTTAGTATTGTGTGTCCGGCTGAAGCTAGGTTTCAGTCTTTAGCTTTACGGCCAAAATAAACGTGCAATGCAATAAGCAAGGGCAGACTTAGCCCCAGCCACAAGTGCACATTTGCAACTACAGCGCGCAGATTTTCATCGCTCAAGTAATACAGCCCCCACGCACTTGCCGCCATAAGCGTAACCGCCAAAGCCATGGCAATGCCGTGGCTGCGCGAGCGCTTAGTGCGCCAGGTGTTGGGCACGTGATTTAGCGCCATCGCGCCGATCATCATCAGCATTAAAAACGCAACGCCCCCATGAAGGCTCAAAACAAAGTGCTGCCAGGGGTGCGCCTCAGCGCCAAAATCCCCTTCAATTTGAAACCAGCGGCGCATGCTGTAGAAGCTCACACCCGAAAGCCACGCTAACGCAGACAGCGTGTACAGCAGTTTGCGTACCCGTGGATGTAAACGAACGCTCACTAAGCGCATTGTAGTGCCGGTTGCTCGCGTTCAATTTTGGGGGGTGATCCGCAGGGCTTGGAGATCAAGCCTTCGGCACCAAATTGCGCTAAAATCCGATTCGGCTCGGGATGCAGCCTCAGCACTTTAGTTAACGCGTCAGCAAGCATGCACGAATCCGCAAACACCGAGTATGCCCAGGTGCTGCGCTCGCACAGCGAACCAGTGCTGGGGTTGACTAAGCGCAAGGCGACTTCATCCGAGCTGGTCGCAAGTGCCGCATTTTGCATGGTTACCGTTTGCAGTGGATTTTTAAGTGGCGTCAGTCGATGGCCTGGCAAATTACCAGACAAACTATCTGGAAAATTTTCTGGCAAGCGTATTTCCACCACCTGTTGCTGCCAGTGCGAGGCACGCAAATCACCACCGGCGTTAATCAAATAGCGACAGTGCTTAGGCAAAACACGGGCGGCTTGATCGACGGCATAGCCTTTCGCTATGCCGCTCAAATCCAAACGCAAAGGTGCGTGAAAGCGCACCCGACACCGCTTTAGATCGAGTTCGACCTGTTGCCAGTTCGGCGCGGATGCACAGCCTCGCTTCGTCTCGTTGACAATGCTGCAAATATCAAACACACCGTCACTGCGTGTACTGATCTGGAGCGCCAACTGCAAAATTTCCATGAGTTCTGCCGAGATTGTCGCCCAACCGATGGCTGCAACCTTGTTCACCCACGATAGCTCGCTTTGTCCACAGTGAAGATTGAACTCCAAATGCGTTGCTTTTATCGCCGCAAACGCGCACTGAGACCATTGCAGCAACTCAGCGCGCGCAGCCTGGGCTTCCAGCTGGATCGTGACCAACGTGCCAAGCCAAGGCTGCGTGCGAATCAGTGAATTCATGATAGCTGAGCAAGTGCCTGCTGCCAGGTTGCTAACAGTCGATTGACGCCATCGGTGACGTGCCGACACGACAGCGTAGCGCCAGAAATATTGCGAATGTGCTGATCTAGCCGCATTGGCAGGGCATCGGGCTTGCGGTTTTGAAACTGCGCGCGCCACTTTGGATTACGAATTTCTCCGCCGTAGCTTTCGCGGTAGGTCAATATCTCGATACCCACAATCGCGCCGACCTTGGATATGCCCACGCCCAGATCAATAAATTCATGTTTTCCGATCACTTGATCGAGCAAGAACCAATCACCAACCGCGCTGCGCCAGGCCTGCAATTTGTTTTGATGAACTTGCATTTTTGATTGGTCGCGAATAGCCTGCATTTGCGCCGCCGTCAACACCACATCGACTGGGCTTAATGCAATATTCGGAAAAATCAACGCTTGGGCTTCTGCTCTGCTTAAAAACGTCTCTGCACGCAGAGGGCGTAAAATCAAAAAACCG
>JAYVAQ010000352.1:0-2162 GCA_043750875.1 Rhodanobacteraceae bacterium | reverse complement strand
TAAATTGAGCGGCGTGCTCGGCGCTTGATTGTCGACTACGACCTCAATACTGGTCGTAGCGGCGTTCGTGTTGGTATCAACAGCTGACAGATTGAAACGAATACGGGTTTCAGCGGCAAACGCGGTGCTGTCAAAACCACCCAGCTTGCCGATTTGCACCGGCTGCGGCGAATCGGTCAACACGCGCGGTGGGCCGGTCGGCAAGATCGGCGTCGCTAGCAATTTATAGCGGGCAAAATCGTCTTGCGTGGTGTAGGCGGTGCCGACAATGTCAAACACGCCGCGCACGCGCGCATTGTTTACTGGTTGCACAATCGCGACATCCGGCGGCGTGCGATCTAGCGATACTTCGGCGATATTGGAGCGTGCAGACTCATTCCCGCCGCGATCAATCGCGGAAACTTGATAGTGCAGCTGCGCTTCTGGCGCATTCAAATCGCGATAGCTGACCGGCACATTCAGTGCAACATTGAGCCGTATGCCCTCACGATAAACCGCGTAACCCGCCAAATCCTGCGCATCAACGGCATTCCAGCGCAAATCGACGTTGGTTTGATCGCTTGAACTGGCGGTCAAATTGATCGGCGCTGCGGGTGGCTGCGAATCGAGCGTAACCGCGATCACTTGCTCTGCGGTATGGCCCAACTTATCAATCGCACTCAAGCGCAACTTGTACTCGCCATCCGCCAGATTACTCAGACTTTCGCTAGCCAACACCGCATGATCGCGCACGACCGTATCGGAAGCCAACTCCGTCCAGCGGTTTGCCGCCGCGTCTACCAAATTCGCAATCGCGACCGCGTAACGATCGACATGCGCGTCGGCGACACTGCCGCGCACTTCGAGCAGGTTTCCGATAACTGCTGCCGCAAACGGTGTATCAATGCTGACCACCGGTGGCGCATTGTCAATTTCAAACGTGTGCGTGTCGGAGCGGCTTAAGCCCACCACATCTGTGGCTTTCAGCGTCATCCGATAGCTACCATCGGGAGCGCTCGGGTTGAAACTATAAAATTCGGCGTCGCCAACTGGCGTCGTGGCGGTTTGTAAAACCTGTGGCAAAGCGCCCACAACTGTACTTTCCAAGCTCAATACACGGCTGGCAAAATGCAAATCGGTGGCAGAACCTTTGACCTGCACCACGCCCAATCGCGTCGCCAACAGGGCGGCTTCCGCCGGCACCACCAACGCCACCGCGGGCGGCGTGCGATCAACGGTAAACGCCTGCTCCAGAAGCGCCCGATTCCCAGCACGATCACGCGCCTCCAAACGTAACCGCGCTTCGCCATCGACTAGCGTGCTTAGGTTAAATAGAAACTGCTCGCCCCCTGGGATATTCGCCAAACGCTGCGGCACAATATTCGCCCCTGGCGGAATCATTTCAGCGTCAGCAAAGTCAAAATGCAGATCACTAAGAAGCGCTTTCGCATAGCCCGAGGCATCAACAAAAACCGAATCCGGCCGCAGAACCTCGATTATCGGCGGCGTGGTGTCCACCGTGACGATCAACGTTTCAGTTTCCGAAATTGCGCCCGGTCCCGTGCCCAGCACGCTAATTTCTGCACGGTAGGAAGCGTCAGCAACCACTGCGTTCGCGGCATTTAAAGCACGCCAAGGCAGGCTGTAATTACCCGCGGGTTTCAGATCGTTATCAATGAGAGTTGCTACCAGCCCGCTCGCATTCAGCACCTTCAATGTCACCCGCGCCGCATTTTTCAGGGTGTAACGGATTTGCGTTTCATCGAGAACGGCGTCGTTATTTGGGGAAATTAGGTTGGGGGTGGCGGTGTAGCTGAGTAAGGAAAGATTGCCCGGCACTATCGTTACCGAAATCATTAATTCACTGCGATTACCCAGGACATCAAACGCAACCAATTTCAATGTTTGTAGCCCCGATAGTTCAGCAGTGTTCCAGAACCCGAGCACACCAGTTTCCGCTTGATCACCTTCTAAAATAACTCGTCCGCCAGCGTCCGTCAGCTGCCAAGTCGCCATATTCTTATCCGTAATCGTTGCCGATATTGGTGTGTTCGGGCTGGAACCCACAGAGCTTGCGGAAGTAGGCGCAACAAAATTCAACACCGGCGGCGTGGAGTCGACCTCAACTAACGTGGCTTCCACTTTTTTGTTTAGACAGTCATCCAGAAACTGCGATTTGAAAT